>JAAYQR010000022.1 GCA_012519205.1 Candidatus Epulonipiscium sp.
ATGACCTATGGGAGTTGATTGCTAACATATTATTATTGATTACCATGTTACTCATATACATTCCTCCTTGAATTATATAGGACATCCTTGTCCTTTTATTTGTACCTTCAGCCTACCCCGTCGGTACTATTTTTCCGTAGTAGGCGGTAATGGTTGGCCAACCATTTTGGTTTCATATTATATATCGGATAATGAAAAAATAACTTTAACAATTTATTAATCCTTTTTAAATAATTCTTTTAATTTTTCTATTGACTCTTTGTCCGATTTTGTTGCTTCTTTATTTTCTTCTTGTATTTGAAGGTAGACTTCTTTTCTATGAATTGGGATGTACTTTGGAGCCTCTATACCTATTCTCACTTGCTCTCCTTGCACTTCTAGTACGGTGATTTCTATGCCGTCTCCGATTATTATGGATTCGCCTTTTTTCCTTGTTAGGGCCAGCATTTTATTCACCTGCCTTTTTTAATTGAGACTTTTCAAATTCTGCATATATGCTGTGTTTGATTTGATACTCTTCATTTTGACATATTGCTTGCATGGCCTTTTGTGTTTCTATATTTATAATAATAGGCGCCTTTAGGTTAGCAGTCATAGCAGTAATATCTTGGGGTATTACTACTATGGCATAGATTAGATAAGACCCTTCCCTAATCTCTCCTAAAGTTTTTAGATAATCCTCATCTATATTGGGAGCATAATCTGGCATAAATGAAAACGGATTAATTAAAACAAAGGCCGTATCTCCGTCTTCTAATGATTGGAGCCAACTAAAGGGGCTAGTGGAATCTTCCTCATCGGTTATCAGTAGATACTGTTTATGCTCCTCAAATCCCGGTATCCCTTCCTTAAAGTTTATTACTTTTTCTTGGTTTATTTCTATTTCACCGAAGTGTTTGGTTTTTACAGTCATTTCGATTACCTCCGTTTTAGGTTGTTGACAGTTGTGATGCATAAGACATTTTAAGGGTATAATTTTTTAGAAATACATTACTAAAGATTTTATGGGCGGTTTTAGCCGCCCATGGTTTTATCTGATAAAGTCTAGGAGGGTTGGTTGTATTACTTTTGCAGTTGCATTAAGGGCAGAATTATAAATAATTTGCTGCATACTAAATTCAGTATATACTTCCTCTAGGTCTACCCCCTCATTATCATTATTAAGTTCTTTAAAGTTTAATTCATCGGCTGCTAGACGGTTGGATACCAGTTCAAGACGTTTCATTCTATTTCCTAGTCCTGATTTTTCCGTGGAAATTTGGCTTAGATGTTTATCTAGTTTGCCAATTAGACTATTAAACCTTCTAGATACATCAAGAAGGCCCATCCTTTCATCTTCGGGCTTGTTTCCCTTTTTGACATCTTCTTCGATGCTATAAATTTCATCAACCAGTCTCGATAATTCATCAATATCCCTCATTAAATCTGTGGTTAGAATATCTTTTCCTAGGATATTAACTTCTATTTTATTATTAATTCCAACTTCATATTGTATCTTTTCTGTAGATGGAACGTATTTTTCTCCCCCATCTAAATCTTCGCATTCGAAGTAATGAACGGGGTTTAAATCGCCCCCTTTAAAACTGTGTTTTTCATAGGATATGGTAAAATCAGCAATAGTATCTATGTCTTCCTCATGAAAAATAAGTTCTCCTGTATCTCTCAGATAGTGGACTGTTCCTGAATTAGTTGGGTAATATGCATCATTAGAATTTGAATCCATCGTCGTAACCGTAAGCCCAGATACATTATCTTTTAAATTATCATATGCCAGTCTTATACGATATGCAATTCCTGGTTTTTTATCTTGGGTATGCTTCCCCGCTATCTCTATTTCTTCTATATCCTCTTTGGTAAAGCTTTGTGTAATCTCAAACTTTTTGTCGGTTGTTTTATCAAACACTAACTTCGTGTCTGTTCTAAATCCAGAAAATAAATATCTTCCTCCATCATAACTTACGTTTCCCTCGTTTATTAATTGTTTCTTTAATTCCATCAATTGATCAGCAATCTTTTTTTGCTCATCTATTCCTAAGGTATCATTAGAGCCTTGAACACAACTATCTCTCATGCTTCCCAGTATGCTTTCTATATTTTTTATGGCTTGCTCACTACCACCCATCCAACTTTTTGCTTGTTTTATATTAGACTGAAACTGCTGAGTTTCTGCTATTCTTGTTCTGAATTTTAGGGCACGGCCTGCTATAATTGGATCATCAGATGGTCTTTGTATCTTCTTTAAGGTTGTCATTTGGCTATAGAGTGTATCTAGCCTTTTCATATTTTTATTCAAACCCAATAATGTATTATTCATTATCATATTATTAGTAATTCGCATTGTCTCACCCCTTATTAACTAACTCCCATGCGATTGATGGTTACATCGTATATAGCATCCATGACACTAATCATTTTTGCTGCCATATTATAGGCTTGATTAAATTTAATTAGGTTGGTCATTTCTTCGTTACTGTCTACTCCGGATACGGACATCCGTTGGTTTTCTACAATCTTTGATATGTTGATTTGCATATCTTCAATCATAACTGCTTGTTTTGTGTTTACCCCTAATTCCCCCATGATGGATTCCATATAAGAACCCGGGGTTCCTTCGTTAAATACTTCTGTGTTTATCTTTATAGAAAAGAGTTCCTGCATCATTCTTCCATCGCCCTTAAGTCCCTTTTCTTTAGCTGCTGCAATATTGGCTACATCATCTATATCTTTTGAAAGGGTAAAGTTTTCTGCTGTCAGGGTTTCGTAATCTATGCCCGTGGTCATATTCTTAATATTTCCATCTGCGTTCCTATATGCAAAAAAGTGATTTTCCGTTTCACCATTTAGACCATAACCACCGGCATGGCCAGTCATTTCTGGTATTTCTTTTCCGCCTCTGGTTTTTCCTTCATTAAATGCCCTAGCGAAGGTTCTTACAAATTCATTAAGTCTGTTCATATAATGAGGAATTCCTTTGTAACCCATATCAGAACCTATTTGTACCTCTTGATTTTCAAGTGAACCTGGTTCTATTGGAGTTTCCATCTCCAGTATCATAGTTACTTTTTTACTATCTTCATCATAATTAAATGAGGAGTATTTATAGGCTTTACCATTAATCTTAATCTCGCCTGTTTCATTCATATCCCCTTTGGATGCATTTGCTATTACTATTTCTCTTGTATCAATGTCTACTGATTCTATTTTGCCTTTAAACCCATTGTTATTATTACCATCCCTTATATCCATGTATCCCTTTATCTCTCCACTTAAGGTTGGGCTGGTGGTGTCAAATTTCACCCCACCCCCCCAGTAAATATCATACAAATTCTCTGCATCTGTTGGATTGTTTTTACTTTCCCTAACTTTTATCTCCAATTGATTGTATGTAAAGTGGTTTACTAGGGTTTGTCCATTGATAGATACTATAAATTGTTTCTGCATTTCCCCCGATGGGGTTTGAGCTTCTATTTCTTTGGCTTCAGTATTTACGATTCTAGAAAGTCTGTCAACCAATAGGTCTCTTTGGTCCCTTAAATCATTAGCTTTATCCCCATGTCTTTCGTAACGGAAAATTTCCCTATTTAGACTTTCTATCTTTTGAGCAATGGTGTTTATGTCTTTTACCCTTACCCCAATTTCAAAATTAATATCTTTTTGATACTCTTTTAATCTTGTGGCTGCATCATTAAAGAACTTGGTAAAAGTTAAGGCTTGTTCCTTCAGCCCATTTCTCGCCTCCATGCTTTCTGGGTTATCTGCCACTTCTTGGAAAGCACTGAAAAAGTCATTAAAAATTGTATTAAATCCTTCATCTGAAGGCTCATTGAAAATCCCTTCTATCAATGAAAGCTGGGTTCTTTTTATGGTAAATTCCCCAAGCATTTTATTTTCATTCCAAAACTTAGTGTCTAAATATACATCTCTTTGCCTTACTATATCATATACTTCTGAGCCCGTTCCAACCATCCCCTTCCCTGTTCCTAGGGGAATGGGCATGGTTGCTTTTTGTTTTGCTATTTGTCTTGAGTAACCCTCCGTACCCATGTTTGATATATTATGGGAAGTTACGTCTAAGGCTGTTCTAGCTGTATATAAAGCCTGGGCTCCGATATTTATTCCAAAAAACGAAGAGTTCAATATATTCCCTCCTATCTACCTACTAATCCAGTTCGATTTACAATGGTATCAATCATAGAATCTATAATATTTACCATCCTTGCAGATGCATTATACGCATGCTGATATTTTATCAAATTTGTCATTTCCTCATCCGTTGAAACATCTGAAATGCTACTTCTATTATTGGTTATGCTAGTTACTATAACTTGTTTTTCATCCATCTTTTGCGAGGCCTTATTGCCTCCTTCTGCAACCCTAGTGACAAATTCCGAGTAGTAATCTTCAAAATTAAGTTTATGGGCTATGGTTTCATCATAGGTTGAATTTGGCCTTTTCCATATATCTAAAAGTTCCTGGACAACCTGAGTATCCCCTACAGTCCCATCATAGGATAAGCCTAGCTTTTTATATCCATCATTATCTAAAAGAATGGGGTTTATTATTATATTTCCTGCGGAATATAACTTTCCATCCCTCGTTTCCTTGGCAATAAACAATTCCACTCCTTTTTCTCCATCTAAACCCTTTGGTGGTTCACCATTTTCATCAGATGGCGGTGGACTAGTTAATACCTTATTGATTTCAATTGTTAGATCATGAATTAACCTGTCAAATTCTGCTTGAATTCTAGGAATCAAATAAGGTTCTACCTTTTTATATGCCTCATGATCCTTGGTATCTCTATAATCCGCTGAGGTATTACCCCTTGTTAAAAGGAGAGCCTTTAATTTTCCTGTATCATTTTGAAATTCTGCTCCTATTGGTTTGTTAAACCTGATTACTTCTGAATTATCTGCTTCCCAGACAGGTTTTATAAATGAACTGACAGTACTTGAATCGATACCCGTTGTAGTTATTTTTGATACTAGATTTCCCGATACTAAGGTATGTCCTTCTGCTAGAACATCTACTCTGCCTGCCTTATCTTCTTTATATGATATCTCGATATACTGTGCTAGTTCATCTAGAAGATTATTTCTTTGATCCCTTAAATCGTTTGCTCGGTCCCCACCTATCTCATATTTTGAAATTTTTTCATTTAGCTCCTTTATACCCTCTGCTAAATAATTAATCCTGCCTACTGCTTCTTTTATCTGTAAGTTTAGGCTATTTTGATAGTCCGTAAGTTTTTCATCAATATAGTTAACCTTATCTACTAAAACACTGGCACTTTGTATAAATTGGGTTCTTATACTTTGGTCTTGGGGTGCTGTAGAAAGGTTTTGCAGTTGTCCCCAAAAATCCCTTAAAACACCGCTAAAACTTTCTCCATCTACTTCCCCTAATATAGTTTCTATTTCCATTACTGCATCATATTGAACCTTGTAAAATTGCTGTGAAGAAATTTGGGTCCTATATGCTTTATCTAAAAACTCATCTCGAATTTGCCTTATCTCGGTTACATCGGTTCCGGCTCCAACAGAAAGAAGGTCCTTTCCATTTCGCCCAACTACCATATAAAAACTATCATTTTGTAGTACCTGTTGTCTTACATATCCCGCGGTATTGGCATTGGCTAAATTATGCCCTGTTACTTCAAGTCCTGTCTGACTTGCATTAAGGCCGGATATGACCCTGGATAAACTCGCCATTGAACTCACAAAATTACCCCCTATTGTTTCGTATCAAAAAAGTTTCGACCACTTGCACCTTGGAACCTTCCGCCATCTCCATAATCATTTGTTGTAAAGGAACGGGTACTTTGTATGGCATTCATGGTAAAATTAATCATTTCCATAGATTGATTTAAAAGAACTTTATTTTGCTCATTTACTTGTTTTAATTGAATAATTAAGTCATTTATTCTTTTTTGGATTGTTTTTAACTTTTCTTTTTCTTCTATGGTGTTTTCAAGTTTTTCTATTAACTTAGTTATGGTTAGCCCTTCCTTTTTTTCGTTTAAGACTAGGGCTATATCCCCTACTATTGTTTCTCTTTGTTTTTCTAGCCTTATATTTTGGGATACAGCTTCTTGTTCTTTTTTTGTTAGTTTTTGAAGAGCTAAAACATCTCCTGAAACAATGATATCTGTCTTTTCTTTGGATATTTTTAAAAGAATCGTATAAAATCCTATTTCTCCTTCTAACACCTCTATTAAATCGTATATTAATCCTGCCACATTAATCCCTCATTTATGATTAAATCTTAATATCAAAAGAATTATCAACTATTTTGTCTGCTACTTCTTTAGCACCCACATTATAGATTCCTGATTGTATTTTTTGCTTTATTTCTTGTACCTTTTCTTCCCTTATATCAGGGGTCTTAGAAATTGCGTTAAGGGCTGTTTGAAAGTCCTTTCCCTCTTTTGATAGGGCAAAAATATCTTTTTTATGAACCGGCTTTTGCCTTTCTGATTTTTTAGTACTAGTCGTGTTATAAGCTTCTAATACTTTATTTACGCCAGTTATTTTCATATGCTCACCTTCTTTTTTGTTTTTTCTCTTACTACTTATATCGTCACCAGTGGAATAAGAATTTAGTCTTATATCATAAAAAAATAAGGGGAACAATGTTCACCCTTATTTTCCCCCGATTTTATCTTTATTTAAATAGTGCATTCTTGATTTTTTGGGATCGGTGCTTATGTTTTTTGTTGAATTTTGAAGACTGTTTGTAACAGAACGCATATCCCTTTCTAATTCATAGGCACACCTTTCACAAAATCTCCCTGTTTTTATCGTTGCACCACATTTTTCACATTCAATGCCTATGGGTGAATCATTAGTAATAATAAGCCTTCCTTCGCGAAGATAATGTTTTATTGAGGTAACAGGAACTTCTGTTGCTTCTGATACTTCAATCATATTTGCCTTTGGATGATCATATAAATAATCTTTTACTCTCTTAAATTCCTTTTCTTCTTCCTCCTTACAACTAGGACAAATCATCCTCCCAACAATGTATTGAAATAGCCTATTGCATCTTCTACAATTTCTTACATCCATTTTCCCACTCCTCTTCATTTATTTTGCTTTTTTTGTCAATGTCGATTCTTTCTTCATCTATAAAACGGTAAATTGTTTTAATGGAAATCCCTGTTACATTTGATACTTCCATTGCATTAACCCCTCTATGCTTTAAAACATAATCCCTTACTATATTGTATTCTTGTTTATCCTTCTCATAACACTCTTTACAATATTCCCTACTATTTTTTGGAAAAAATCTTCCACAAATTTTACAGATATCGTATGCCATAGTATTCCCCCTTAGTTTAGCTATGCCCTATACTCAATGAAACAAAGTAAATTTTACCGGCATTTTTATTCTTCAGTAGTTTTGCACAGGAATTAATAGTGGCCCCTGTAGTATATATATCGTCTACTAATAGGATTTTCATTTGTTTTAAATCCATATTGATTTTGATTTTAAAAGCATTTTTTATATTGTTTTTTCTTTCGATTATAGTTAGCCCACTTTGGGGCCTTGTTTCCTTTGTTCTAATTAAAATAGAAGTATCCATGGGCGAATTTAATTCTTTGGAGATTGTTTTTGCCAGTTCTTCCCCTTGATTATATCCCCTTGATTTTTTTCTGTTTGGATGAATTGGAATAGGTATAATTAAATCAAATTTTTCATTTGGGGCCTCATTTCTTATTTTATCAGCCATTAAATGACCTAGGTATCTAGCATATTCTTTATAGCCCCCATATTTAAATCTATACATCATATCCCTTATTAAGCCTTCATATACAAAAACTGCCCACCCTTTTTCATATTCAGGGGGATACTTGATACAATCTAGACATGTATCTCTCTTTTTTTCTATGGGTTTACCGCACCTTTGGCAGGTTTTACCTTCTACGAAGGAAAGGTTTTTTTTACATTCTTCGCATATCCCCTTTTCCTTTTGGATAGGAATGATATCTTTGCAAAATATACACCTAGGGGGGTAGATGATATCTAGAATTATATCTAAGTACCTCATTTTATCACCCTTTAGATAGCTTCTTTGCTATTCTTAAACGATTATTCTTTTCAAAATGGCGTCATTGATGATTTTATTTTCTTTAATCTATAAGATAATGCAGAATATCTATTAATTTCGCGGTTGTTATCTACCATATGGTAGAGGGTAGTAGCAAGTCCTACAATAACTACTAGTTGTTTTGCTCTTGTAACTGCCGTATAAAGTAGATTTCTATTCATGAGCATATATGGTCCGCTATGGATGGGTATTATGACTATGGGATATTCCGAGCCTTGGGATTTATGGATGGTCACTGCATAAGCCAATTCTAGTTCATCCAGCTGACTAAATTCATATTCCACAGTCTTAAAATCATCAAATAATACAGTTAGAGTTTGAGCTTCATCATCAATTTCTAGTATGACTCCTCCATCTCCGTTAAAAATCCCCACTCCTTCTTCCATCTTTATACCCACTTCATTGTATATTTTCCAAGGGATATTATAATTGTTCTTAATTTGCATTACCTTATCTCCCTCCCGCAATAAGTTCATGCGGTATTCCTTTTCCCTCTTTTTCCTAGAGGGAGGATTTAGGGCTTGTTGAAGCATGGTGTTAAGATGCATTACCCCTAGGGGGGTTTTTCTCATAGGAGTTAGAACTTGTATATCTTTTATAGGGTCACATTTTGCAAAGGCTGGTATCCTCTTTAAGACCAATTGCTGGATGGTTTCTATGACTTCATCTTTAATACTCCTCTGAATAAAAAAGAAGTCCTTTTCTTTTTCGTTAAGTAGAGGGTGTTCTCCTTTATTTATTCTATGGGCATTCATTACTATGGCGCTTTCTCTTGCCTGCCTAAATACTTCTGTAAGTCTTACAACTTTTATGGTTTCACTGTAAATCATATCCCTTAACACATTGCCCGGTCCTACGGATGGGAGCTGGTCTACATCCCCTACAAGAATCAATCTAGTTCCAGAGGCAATTGCCTTAAGGAGGCTATTCATAAGAAGTATATCTACCATGGACATTTCATCTACTATAAGTACATCGGTTTCTAAGGGTCTTTCCTCATTTCTTTCAAATATCTGTTTTTTATTATCCTCTTCTAAGAAGCTGATTTCCAATAATCTATGGATTGTCTGCGCCTCTTTTCCTGTAGCTTCCGTCATACGCTTTGCTGCTCTACCCGTGGGAGCTGCTAGGGTTACTTCTAACTCTTGTTCTTCTAATAAGGATATAATTGCATTTATAGTGGTGGTTTTTCCTGTTCCGGGTCCCCCTGTTATAATAAGTAATTCTTTTTGGATGGCCTCTTTCACTGCTTTTCTTTGTTCCTCGGCAAGCATTATATTTTTTTGTTTTTCTAATTTATCTATTTTTTTGTCTATTTCTTCATTCTTATCTTCGTCTTCTACATCTAAAAAATCCATAAGTCTCCTAGCCACGTTCATTTCCGCATAATAAAAGGGGGTTAAGTAGACCACCTCACTATCATTAATTTTCTCCTGCCATATCTGTTTATATATTTGGAGTTCTATTAAGGCATTTTCTATTAATTCTTCCGGTACCCTAAGTAATTCATAACTAGACTTTATTAAGTTTTCTTTTACCATATAGGTGTGCCCGTTATTTGAATATTGATTAAGAATAAATTTAATTCCTGCCTTTATTCTAGGGGGGGAATCCCCGTCTATACCTATGGTTTCTGCTATTTTATCCGCCATTTTAAAACCTATACCAAAAACATCCTCCGCGAGACGGTAGGGATTGTTTTTAACTATATCTATAGTTTTTTCACCATACTGTTTATAGATTTTTAGGGCATAGGTGGGGGAAATTCCGTAGTCTTGAAGAAATAAAACAGCCCTTCTAAGCTCCCTTTGCTCATGAAATATTTCCCCTATTTGGAGTGCCTTTTCCCTACTTATACCCTTTACTTCATCTAAGCGCTCCCATTCTTCTTCTATGATACGAAGGGTATCAAGACCAAATCTTTCTACAATCCTTCTAGCAAGAGCCGGGCCTATGCCTTTTATTACTCCCGAACTCAAGTATTTTTCTATACCTTCTTCTGTTTTAGGAGTTGTTTTCTCATAGCTATCTATCTGAAGCTGCTTCCCGTAGATTGGATGTATTACCCATGTTCCTACTATTTTAATGTTTTCCCCTGGGTGCACTCCTAGAAGGGTCCCAACACATACTATCTCTTCTTCTTTCGATTCTATAGAGCAGACCGTATAACCATTTTCTTCGTTACGGAATATAATATCTTCCATAATTCCTTCTATTATTATTTGTTCGCTCATATGTTCACACCATTCATTTTATATATCTATTTATTTTATCAATACGTTTCTAAAAAACTCTCTCCTCTACCTAGAGGATGAATCGGAACGGTTTTAATCTTTAACTCCTGCTTGAGAACGAATATATTTTTCAATTATTTCTATTGTTGCCCCTCCAGTTGTTAAAATGCAATAACTTCTACTCCAAAACACTGGTTCCAAGTAGTATTCTTTTAAATATTCACTGTGCTTTTTCCTAATCAACCTTGAAGAAACAGTTTTCAAAGTATTAACTAATTTTGCTAATTCTACTTGTGGAGGAATTTCAAATAGTAAGTGAACGTTGTCGGGTTCTCCGTTAAATTCAATTATAGTCCCGTTCTTTCCTTTGATTATATTTTTAAATATTTCGTTTAAATCATCTAATATTTCTTTGTTAATACATTTGTGTCTATATTTAGTTGTTACAACCAAATGATATTTTAGATTATATATTGAATGTCTATTGCTTTTAAATTCATTATCTTTCACCTTAAAACTCCTTTACAGCTAAGCTAAATTACCATACAATTATAGCACAATGGAGGTGTGAAATCTATGAAAATCAATAAAGCTTTTAAGTTTAGAATATATCCTACCAAAGGACAACTAACATTAATTCATAAAACTTTTGGCTGTGTTAGATTTACATATAATCATTTTCTTAACAAAAGAATTGAATTATACAGGAATGAAAAAAAATCAACTACTTATGTTAATCAAGCTAAGGAATTAACTTCTTTGAAGAAAGACTTAATTTGTCTTAAAGAAGTCGATAGTGTTTCTCCCTAATCGGCACTTAGAAATTTAGACACTGCTTTTAAAAATTTCTTTCAAAAGAGAACTAAATATCCTAAATTCAAATCTAAAAAATAATACTAAATCATATACAACTAAAAACACGAACAATTCAATAAGAATTGAAGGAGACATGTTAAAGTTTCCCAAATTAGGATTATTAAAAACTAAATTTCATAGAGAAATCCCTTCAAATTGTAAAATATTATCTGCTACTATTAGCCAAGTACCTATATGTGCTTATTTTGTCAACATTACTACGGAATTTGAAAAAGAAGTAGTTCAAGTTCCAAGTAATGACAACATAGTAGGTTTAGATTTTTCAATGAAAGAATTATTTGTTAGCTCCAAAAACCAAAGAACTAGTTATCCAAGGTTTTTTAGATTATTAGAATCTAAACTTGTAAAAGCACAAAGGAAACTATCAGATAGAGTATATACTTGTGAATATGGCAATAAGGTAGAGAGAGATTTAAACGCAAGTATAAATATTAAAAATCAAGGTAACTTGTTGTTAAAATATTAAATACAAACAGGGTATGGCTTACCCGTAGAGCTTGGTAATAATAGCAACCATTAGGTTAGTACGTCCCAAGAAGCCCCCTCAAAACTGTTTAGGTTTAGTGGGGGAGCATGTCACCATAAGATATTTTTGTGCAAAAGAAAAGGGAAATATGAAAAGGACGCCGTGGAAAGCGTCCCCTATTAAATCTAATTATATGTTTGCTGCTTTTTTTAGTTCTTCTGCCTTGTCCACCTTTTCCCAAGGAAGTTCTAAATCTGTTCTCCCAAAATGTCCGTAGGCTGCTATTTTTGTATAAATCGGTTTTCTAAGATCCAAATTCTTAATGATTGCTGCTGGCCTTAAATCAAAATGCTTTTTTACCAAATCTGTAATGGCTTCATCGGATATCTTACCAGTGCCATGGGTATTTACTAGAATGGATATAGGTTCTGCAATCCCTATGGCATAAGCCAGTTCTATTTCACATTTTGTCGCTATGCCGGAAGCCACAATATTCTTAGCTACATAGCGAGCTGCATAAGCTGCCGAACGATCTACCTTAGTTGGATCCTTACCGGAAAATGCCCCACCACCATGGCTTGCATATCCACCATAGGTATCTACAATAATCTTTCTTCCCGTAAGACCAGAATCCCCTTGGGGGCCTCCTATTACGAATCTACCTGTAGGATTAATATAATATTTCGTATCTTTATCTAAAAGGTGTTTTGGTATTATCGGTTTTATTACATATTCCATTATATCTCTTTTAATGGTGGACTGATCTATTTCCGGCCCATGTTGTGTTGAAATGACGACTGTATCCACCCTAATGGGCTTATCTTTCTCATATTCTACCGTAACTTGGGATTTGCCATCAGGTCTTAGGTATGGAAGGGTGCCATTTTTACGTACTTCTGATAATTTCATTGATAATTTATGAGCTAGGGAAATAGGCATTGGCATAAGTTCCTCGGTCTCGTCACAGGCAAACCCAAACATCATTCCCTGATCCCCTGCCCCTATAGATTCATCAATTACGGTAGAATCCTCCTGTTTTGCCTCTAAGGATTTATCTACTCCCATAGCAATATCTCCCGATTGCTCGTCTAAGGATGTAAGGACAGCACAGGTATCGAAATCAAAACCAAACTTTGCCCTATCATAACCTATTTCTTTGATTTTTTTTCTTACAACCTTAGGGATATCCACATAACAGTTGGTTGTTATTTCCCCCATCACTAGTACCATCCCCGTTGTCACTGCTGTTTCACATGCCACCCTAGCATAAGGATCTTGGGCTAATATGGCATCTAATACTGCATCTGAAATTTGATCGCATATTTTATCCGGATGTCCCTCTGTCACGGATTCCGATGTAAATAGTCTCTTTGACATATGTATCACTCCTTGTATTATATTTTGATTAAAGAATCATTTTTCATTCGTTTAATCGAAGACATGGGAAGTTTATCCCAACAAAAAAAACCTTTGACAAGGTTTTGAACTTCCTCATCTTTTAGAATATAAGAATATTCTAAGGGAATTAGCACCAGTGCATAATAATGCTGGTTGCTGAGTTTCATCGGGCCCATCCCTCCACCTCTCTTGATAAGAAATTAAGATGAAATTCATGATAAACTGAGTATATCAGTTTAAATAAGACCTTGTCAAGGCGTTAGGTGCCATGAGTATCATTGATATTGTTGTACTTGGATTTATGTAGATGACTTTTCAAATAAAAATCCCAATGCCATAGGTTAAAAAGGATATTAAGATTCCCGATACCATAGCTCCCAAAAACACAACCAAAATCGATCTTTTAAATTCTAAATACAGTAAGGCTGCTGCCAAGGAACCAGTCCATACCCCAGTACCCGGCAAAGGTATCGCCACAAATATAAAAAGACCCAAAAGCTGATACTTAGCAATGCTTTTGCTTTTTTTCATGGTTCGTTCTTCAATCCAGTGAGTAATAGTATGCATTTTGGGAATTTTTCTTAATAATTTAAATATCTTATTTACGAACAAAATAATAAATGGACTTGGAAAAACAGCTCCTAGGAGTGTTAAAAGGTATACTTCCCAAAAGCCGATTCCCTGTATAATCCCATATGGGATAGCTACCTTTTGCTCTAATACGGGAACCGCAGCAATAAAAAATGTCATAAGTTCGTCTGGAAAAAAATCCATAGATTCACACCTATCATATTGTATTCTAATATAAATAGTATACTGTTTTTATAAAGATTATAACACAATCCCTGTAGATTTAAATAAGATTCTTCGCTGCTCCAGAATGATGAGGTATGTCTCTAATATGTCATCCTGAGGGAATCGAAAAATCTTGGGGTGTATACTTATAAATAAAATCGCCATAAATGGCGATTTTATTTGGATTCTTTGGAAAGTTGTTTGTAGAGCATATCTGCTAAACCTATACCAGTTCCTTGAGAAGCACCTTTGGAATATTCTTCATCTAGCATCTCCTGGAATATTTCTTCAGTTCTACTTTTTTCTATGAGACCTCCTGGTTGTACCGTACTTCTCATTTCTTTAAACATCTGATTGATAAAATATGCCTCAAATTCTTTACATGCCTTTTTAAGAACTACCTCATCTTTATCCTTCGAAGCTTTTTTTAATGCTTCTTCAAAACTCTCAGTTTTTTGATTTTGTCTTTGAATCTGAAATGCATTTTCTATGGGATAAGAAGTCGGTAGGTTAATTCCATTTATTTTCATTTTAAATCAGACCCCTATCTTTTTAACTGATTTGCTTGAGCAAGCATATCATCTGAGGTTTGGATTGCCTTTGAATTAGTTTCATATGCCCTTTGGGCAATAATCAATTTTACCATCTCCTCCACTACCTGAACATTGGAGGATTCTAGGCTTCCTTGAATTAGCTTGCTTCTTGTATTTACTTCATCATCTATCTCATACATAGCCTCTCCAGAAGCACTGGTTTGTTTTACAAAGTTGTGTCCTATGTTTTCTAGCCCCGCCCTATTGGGAAATTGTACAACTAAAAGTTGTATACCTAAATCTATAGTAGTCCCTTCACCGTCTACATAGGAGAAGTTTCCATCTTCCCCTATAATTAAACTAGATATATTTACTTCTGGTGGAATATATATGGGTTCTTCATCTGTACTTAGTATGGGATATCCATCGGATGTAACCAACATAGCTTCCCCATCAAGCATACTAATTTTAAAAGCCCCATCCCTAGTGTATAGGTATTCATCATTCGCACCTAAAACTGCAAAAAAACCTTCCCCATCTATAGCTAAATCCAATGGGTTATCAGTCATTTCTATATTACCCATTGTGTAAGTTTTAGCGGTAGAAATTGCTCTAACCCCATGACCAATTTGTAAGTTTACCGGTCGTCCTGCTCCATTTCCATCCACCCCTGCCTTTGCCATGGTTTCGTATAGTAGAGATTTAAATTCCATTCTGCTTTTTTTATACCCCACTGTATTAACATTTGCTAAATTATTTGAAATAGTATCTACGTTCATCTGCTGGGATACCATTCCTGAGGCTGCTGTCCATAAAGAACGCATCATATTATATTCCCCCTATTATAATTTTCCTACTTCGTTGACTGCCCTTCCCAGTGTCTCATCATGGGCCAAAATAGCCTTTTGATTTGCCTCATAGGTTCTTGAAGCAGTAATCATATCTACCATTTCTTTAACTATATTTACATTTGAAGTTTCTAAAAACCCTTGTATAAGGCTACCTTCAAAAGTTTTCCCCTGGGTATTACCTGTTCTTTCTAATAGGTTATCCCCTACTTTTTTAAGGGTTTCGGGATTCTCAAAATCTACTACCCTAAGTTTATCAACCCATTCATCATCTAGAAATATATTCCCATCATTATCAATTCGCATATCCCCTTGTTCTAGAGAGATAACCCCGTTTTCTCCTAATACTAAATTCCCTTCCTTTGTCATAAGCCTTCCATCAGGAGCTAGGATAAAGGAACCATCTCTTGTATACTTTTCACTTCCATCCGCTGTCTGAATGGCAAAAAAACCTTTTCCTTGGATGGCTATATTAAAAGGATTGTGGGTTTGATTAAGGGATCCCTGCATATAATTTGTATGGACTTCACCTACATATACACCTAAACTCATTCTCCCAATATTGTTATTATTAGAAAATCCATTTTTCCTATCATTAATTCTCTTTGCCAACTTTTCGGGAAATGAATGAGATACAACAACGTCCTTTTTAAATCCCGTGGTATCTACATTGGCTAAATTATTAGAAATAACGTCCATTTTCTTAAACTGTGTTGTCATTCCTATTGCAGAAGTATATAGTCCTTTTATCAACTAAATTCCCCCTATCTAATGTATTCTTCCTGTTTTTTATTACCTGACATAAATTCTACATAGCGACCTGTCCCTATAGCTACACAAGAAACTGCTTCTTCTGCAATAATTACATTGATGCCTGTCTTTTCTTTTATGAGTTTATCAAGACCATAAAGTAGCCCTCCTCCTCCGGTCATCACAATACCTCTATCTGAAATATCTGCTGCTAATTCCGGTGGAGTTTTTTCTAATACTGCATGAACTGCCTCTACGATATTAGAAACAGGTTCCTGTAGAGCCTCTAACATTTCTTCTGAGGATACATTGATTGTTTTTGGGAGCCCCGTAATTAGATTTCTTCCCCTTACATCCATGGAAACAGGCTGAGTTCTTTCATAAGCCGTTCCCACATTTACCTTAAGGTCTTCTGCTGTTCTTTCTCCTATTAGGACATTATGTTTCTTCCTCATATACCGTACAATTGCTTCATCAAAATTATCTCCTGCTATTTTTAATGAAGAACTAACAACGGAACCTCCTAAGGAAATAACTGCAATATCAGTGGTTCCTCCACCAATATCTACAATCATACTTCCACAAGCCCGTCCTATATCTATGCCTGCTCCTATAGCAGCAGCAATAGGTTCTTCAATAACAAATACTTGTCTTGCCCCTGCCTGTTTGGTTGCATCTTCCACTGCCCTTCTTTCAACTTCTGTTACACCGCTTGGAACACATACTGCAATACGAGGTTTTAAAAGGAGTCTTCGCCCTACGGCTTTTTGGATAAAATATTTTAACATTTTTTCCGTTACATCATAATCAGAAATTACCCCTTGTCTTAAAGGTCTAATGGCTACGATATTGCCAGGTGTTCGTCCTAGCATCCTTCTTGCTTCTTCTCCAACTGCTAAGATGGTCTTATTATTATTATCGATGGCTACAACTGCTGGTTCTTGTAATACTATGCCTTGTCCTTTTATATATACAAGAACACTTGCCGTTCCAAGGTCTATACCTATATCTGTTCCAAACATGCTCATTCTCCTTTTTCTCTCTATTATGTTATCGACATATAATGCTTATTCCATTATAAGAAATTCTTTCCCATTTTTTGCCGCTATATGCCTTTTATTTCTATTATATATAACTTAGTTAAATTATTCAAAGGGTTTTCACATAAAAATTATGTAAAATTATATCGATAAAATAAAAAGGCGCCAAAGCGCCTTTTTATTTTATCCAATTCTTTTTTTGTTTTTTCTGTTATTCCCAAATATTTTTCTTTGGTTGCCAAACCACCTCTAAGGTGTCTTTCTGCTTTATTAAATTCCAAAACCTTTCTTGCCTGTATGGCTAGTTTAGGATTTATTTTTTCCAATCGTTCCGTAACATCTTTATGAACGGTACTTTTACTAATTCCGAACTTCTTTGCTGTTTCTCTTACAGTAGCATTAGAACCTATGATATACTTCGCTACTTCTATGGCTCTTTCTTCAATATACCCTTTCAAAAGATGGCCCCCCTTAACACAACTCTTGTTTAATATATATGTTAAGGAAGGTCACTTTATGATTTTAGTATTTAATTTTATTCACTTAATAATTCTTTTGGATTAACTGGTTTTCCGTCTTTCATCACCTGAAAATACACATGTTGACCTAGTAAAACAGAGTATTTTGTAGGAGAACCAATTTCCCCTATAACTTGTCCCTCTTCTACAATCTGATCTTGTTGTACGGAAACATCTTTCTGCAATTGACCATAGATAGTTCTCCAGCCGTTTCCGTGATTGATAACTACTGTAATACCTGTTTCTGGATCTTTTTTAATCACTTCCACTTTTCCTTTTGCCACTGCCTTTACTTTTGATTCTTCAGAAGGCGCAATACAAACAGCAGGATGAACTTTATATTCTTCTAAAGTTTTATCATAAACCAATTTATCAGAACTATAATCCATTACAATTTCACCCGATACTGGCCATAATATGTTGGTTGCTTCACTAAATGAAAAGGTTTCCTGAGCTTCTTCATCTGGTTCAGGGACTTCAACTTTAGCTATAACTTCTTCTCCTTGGGAATGCTTTACCTCTTCTTTATTTTCTTGAGCTGACTTATTAGATACCACTGTAACCGTCCCTTGCTCTTCATCAGTAGGATTATCTTCTACTATTGCAACTCCCGCGCCTTCTGCTTCCTCCTCTGTAATTTCCAAATCATTCTGATAGGCATTAATCGTACCTACATCCTCCAAATCATAGTCTCCAAACTCCTCGTTTAAATCAATAGAATTTTCTTCGTTTAACTTGTCTAAAACCTTTTTATTATTTTTAGTCATAACTGAGGTTGTTCCGATTATCGTTAGAATACATAAGAATAAAATGCCATAATAACTCTTCTTATTTAGATACATCCAAAATTTATTATTTTTCATTGTATCCACCTCCGTTAATAGTATAACCGAAGGTAATTTAACCTATTCATCATTCAAAATATTTTCATCGTAATCCTTTATTTCTTTAATTATAATCCCATTATAATAATGGTTTAGAATTTCTTTATAAGTCCTTCCTTCTTTAGCCATATAATTAGCACCATATTGACTCATTCCTGCCCCGTGACCATACCCCTTGGTTGCAAATATAATATTTTCTCCTTCTTCTTTAAGAATAAAGGCGCTAGATTTAAGTTTAAATATTTCTCTTGCTTCCTCTCCGGTTAATATCTTATTTCCGATTTGAATATATTTGATATATCCTCCACTGCTTCTTTCTACAATTTGAATTTGCCCCACAAGGTCTTGAATAATAATATCGGGATACCTTGTTAGGAGGATTTCAATTACATCCTCTTTTTTAATTTTTTTCTCCTCTTCAAAGGCTGGAGCCTGCTTATCCCCATCACTTTCCACACTTTGAAGGTATGGAACATCTGCTTGCCATACATCCTTAGCACTTTGGGTCATCCCTGCACTGGTAGAATGAAAAACTGCTTCGATGGGCTCTTCCTCATAAAACATAACTTGCCCCTTGGTATCTTCTACTGCCCTTGTTATTTTCTCATAATATGTATAAAAATTTTCTCCCCACTTTTCTTTTAATTCGTCGATACTTAAATATGCCTGTCCTTTAGAAGGTTCTGTTGATATATCTGCCACATTATCCTTATTTTTATCCATTTTTTTAACTGCATAGGTCCTTGCAGCTACTGCCTGGGCTTTTAGGGCTTCTATTTCAAATAATGCAGGCATTTCTGCGGCTAATACGCCTTTTATGTAATCTTCAAATTCAATATTATTAGTTTTACCAGTCTTTTCATCTAATACCCTGATAATCATTTTGTTTTCATTGATATCATCCATTTTACTTTTTACCATCGGCTGATTTATTTTATTTTCACCCACTATGGATGTAATAAAGGCAGGTATCCCTATTATTGCCAAAAAAACCATCAAAAAAAGCCCTCCAAACTTTTTCAAATTATCCCCCCTGTGAATTTGGCGTCAATTAATTTGAGAATGACATAAAATGAATATCTATTAGAAAATCAAATCCTTTACCACATTTAGAGTAACAAACATTCTTATGTGATATGTCTTTTATATTTATATGTATTAAAAAGTAATCCCATTACAATAAATAACCCACAGAAATTTGTCTTTTCTGTAGGTTATTTTACTTTTTCTATATTTGCACCTAGAGCTT
This sequence comes from Candidatus Epulonipiscium sp., assembly GCA_012519205.1. Classification (NCBI taxonomy): domain Bacteria; kingdom Bacillati; phylum Bacillota; class Clostridia; order Lachnospirales; family Lachnospiraceae; genus Candidatus Epulonipiscium; species Candidatus Epulonipiscium sp. Next base: position 19,702 of record JAAYQR010000022.1, read on the forward strand.
TTAGTTTTTTTCCATCTCGGAATACCCACGTTCTACATGATAGATATCACTGATTTCTGTCGTTTCATCGGCAGCCAAGGCACATAGTATTAAGGATGCTCCAGCCCTCAAATCAGTGGCCTTAACTTGGGTTCCTGTAAGCTTGTTAACCCCGTCTATTATGGCACTTCTACTTTCTATCTTAATCTGTGCACCCATTCTTTTTAATTCTCCAACATGCATGAATCTATTTTCAAAAACTGTTTCTATAACCATGCTTGTTCCCTCGGCTACGCTTAATAAACTCATAAAAGGTGCCTGCATATCTGTCGGAAATCCTGGATAAGGAAGTGTCTTAACGTCTGCGGCCCTTATATCTTTTTCACCACATACCCTTATTCCTTTATCTGTTTCATATATATCTATATTACATTCCTTAAGTTTTGCAATGATGGGTTTTAGATGATCACTTACTATATTTTCGATAAATATGTTTCCTCTTGTAATAGCAGCTGCAATCATAAAAGTTCCTGCTTCAATCCTATCGGGTATGACACAGTGATTTGTTCCCGTAAGTTTATTAACTCCATTTATTTTGATGGAATCCGTGCCTGCACCTCTTATATCTGCTCCCATGGCATTTAAGTAATTTGCAAGATCGACTATCTCAGGTTCTACTGCTGCATTTTCTATTATAGTTGTGCCTTCTGCAAATACTGCCGACATCATAATGTTTTCTGTAGCACCTACACTAGGAAAATCCAGATAAATTTTAGCTCCTGTTAATTTTTTAGCATAAGCTTCAACATATCCATTTTGTTGAGATATCTCTGCACCTAAAGCAGCAAATCCTTTTAGATGGAGATCTACAGGTCTGCTTCCTATAGCACAACCTCCTGGAAGGGGGATTTTAGCTTTTCCTACTCTAGCAAGGAGGGGTCCCATTACCAAAAACGATGCTCTCATTTGACTTACTAAATCGTAGGGAGCCTCATGTTCAATAATATTGTCACTATTAATCTCTATTTCAGACTTCGTTTTACTCCATTTAATATTTGCCCCTAGATATTGGAGCAATTGCTGCATGATAACTACATCTTTTAAGAATGGAACGTCTCCGACTTTACTCTTACCCTCTGCAAGAAGTGAAGCTGCTAATATAGGCAGTACAGAATTTTTGGATCCACTTATTTTAACATTTCCTCTTAGGGATGGACTTTTTTGAATAATAAATTTTGCCAATATGCTCTTTCCTTTCTAGTAGTCTACTATAATCACAGGAGTTGCTAAATAAACATAGGTCTTTTTTTCATAATCACTATACCGGAATGCACAATTTATATTAATTTTTTTATCATTGGAAATTAGCCAATCATCTATTAGTTTAGTATAGCCATAAACACTATAAATCTCGTCTGTTTCATATGTTTCTTCTATTTTTGCCCCTAAGTTTTTTAATATATCTAGAGCAATAGTTTGTTTTTTTTCTTTTGTTAGTTTACCATCTTTATTACCTGTAAGAGTAATATTGGTTGTGGGCTTAATATCATTTTCCTCAAATATCTTATCGATACTTTGTTTTAAATAAGGTATACTTTCATATTGACCATATAAAGTAATATCAACTATTATATAGGTATTTGTAGTATTTTCTTTTTCGTATTTAATGGATTCTAGTTTAACTGTGGTCTTTGCGTTCTTAGATGCCTTAGTCATCGTTATTTCTTTAAATATATCACTATCTTTTTCATCTGTTATAGTTGTATCATATATTCCCAAGGAATCAGTTATCGTTTCTGCCATATACTTCATCTCTTCTATACTAGAAAATGACTGGTTCAAAAGTCCCCAACTATTTAAATTGATTTGTATTGTTTCGAATTCTGAATTAAGAAAAGCTGCTATGAAAGTTTCTTCTCCATTTTTATTGTTTCCCATTTGTAAAAAAGCTACACTATAAACAATTACTAAAATAGATAAAAAAATGATAGCCTTTTTTTTCATTTTCATTCCTCCCACCCTATGATTTATTTAAAGTATGAACAGGTAGGAAAAATTTATTCATTTTTGAAAAGATTTACTAAAATAAAGTAAATTAAATGGGCGCAATAAATGCGCCCTAATTATATTTACTCAATTCAAGTCTTACTAATGCTCTTTTTAAAGCACTTTCCGCCCTTGCTATGTTAATATTGGAAGTTTTAGAAGCTAACCTTTCTTCGGCTCTATGTTTTGAGGCTTCTGCCCTTGACTTATCTATTTCTTGGGGCCACTCTGCTGCATCGGCAAGAATTGTAATTCTATCCGGTTGAATCTCTGCAAAGCCTCCTATTAGAGATGCTTTCTTTTCTTTTTCTTCTTGTTTAATTCTAATTGTTCCAATAGAAACAATAGTGGTTAAGGGGGTGTGGTTAGGCAATACCCCTATATCTCCCTGAATCGTCCTGAAAATTGCCATATCCACTTCATCATCAAAAAATCTTTTATCCGGTGTTATAATTTGGAGCTTAATTTTTTTTGCCATTTATTCACCACCCTACGACTTGCGGCATTAAATAAGTTGTAAAACAGTTGCAATGTTGGGGTAAGATCCTTCGCTGCACCCAGGATGACCATAGGAATATAATTATAAGGTTTTAGCTTTTTCTACGGCATCATCAATGGTTCCAACCATGTGGAATGAACTTTCTGGAAGTTCATCATATCTTCCATCTAATATTTCCCTAAATCCTCTTATGGTTTCCGATAGCGGAACGTACCTTCCTTCCATCCCTGTAAATGTTTCTGCTACAAAGAAGGGTTGGGATAAGAAGCGTTGTATTTTTCTTGCACGGCTTACTATTATTTTGTCTTCTTCGGATAATTCGTCCATTCCGAGCATTGCTATTATGTCTTGTAGTTCTTTATACCTTTGAAGTATTTCTTGTACTCCCCTGGCTACCTCATAATGCTCTCTCCCTACAATAGAAGGGTCGAGTATTCTTGAAGTTGAGTCAAGGGGGTCCACTGCCGGATAAATACCAAGCTCAACTATAGCTCTAGAAAGCACTGTTGTTGCATCTAAGTGAGCAAAGGTCGTTGCCGGTGCCGGGTCTGTTAAGTCATCGGCAGGTACATATACCGCTTGAACCGATGTAATTGAACCTTTTTTTGTTGAAGTAATTCTCTCTTGAAGAGCACCTACTTCCGTTGCCAATGTGGGTTGGTATCCCACAGCACTAGGCATACGTCCTAATAGCGCCGACACTTCGGAACCTGCTTGAATAAAACGGAATATATTATCTATAAATAAAAGTACATCCTGACCACTTTTATCTCTAAAGTACTCTGCCATGGTAAGTCCTGTAAGTCCTACCCTCATCCTTGCCCCTGGGGGCTCATTCATCTGTCCAAATACCATGGTGGTCTTATCCAATACTCCTGAATCTTTCATTTCGTAATAGAGGTCATTTCCTTCCCTAGTTCTTTCCCCTACTCCTGTAAATACAGAAAAACCTCCATGCTCTGTTGCAATATTTCTGATAAGTTCTTGGATAAGGACTGTTTTACCTACCCCTGCTCCACCAAAAAGTCCAATTTTCCCTCCCTTGGAATAAGGGCATAATAAATCTACTACCTTTATCCCTGTTTCGAGGATTTCAATCTCTGTCGATTGTTCCTCAAAATCCGGAGCTGATCTATGAATTGACCACAATTCTTCGGTTTCTGGAGCTGGTTTATTATCGATTGCTTCTCCAACCACATTAAACATTCTCCCAAGGGTTTTTTTACCTACGGGAACTTGAATCGGTCTTCCTGTATCTAAGGCTTCGATTCCCCGCATTAAGCCATCTGTAGAAGCCATAGAAACACATCTTACTATATCATCCCCTAAATGTTGAGCTACTTCTACAGTTATTTTTTCACCATCCTGCCTTTTAATCGTTATGGCATTATTAAGGGCAGGAAGATGCTCGGGGGAAAACTTGATATCCAGTACAGGTCCTATAATCTGTACGATTTTCCCTATATTTGCATCTGCCATGGATTTTCACTCCTTCATTCATTTACCACCTTTATTTTAAAGCCTCCGAACCACCTACTATTTCTGTTATCTCTTGTGTTATTTCTGCTTGACGGGCTCTATTGTATTGAACTGTTAATCTTTCGATTATATCTTTCGCATTTTCTGTTGCTGAATCCATGGCAGTCATTCTTGCCCCCTGTTCACTGGCAGCAGATTCAACCATAGCTCCAAAAATAACACTCTTTATATATTTTGGAATAACATAATCCAATACTCCCTCCGGGGAAGGTTCGTAATCCATAAGGGCGGCCCTCTTATTTTGTGCTTCCCCAAAATCAGAAATATCCACAGGCAATAACTTCATTATTTCAGGTTCTTGATTAATAGTTGATTTAAACGCAGTATATACCAAATAGACTTCATCTATTTCCTGTTTTTTGTATAATTCTAATACGATTTCCCCTATTCTTGCTGCGTGGAAATACTTAGGTTCTTCTGAAATCCCTAGGTATGAGTCATGTATAGTATATGCTCTCCTACTAAAGTAGTCCCTTGCCCTTCTTCCGACCGTTATAACTTCTAGGTTTTCCTTTTTCTTCATATGCTGCAGGGCAAGTCTAGATACATTAATATTGTATCCCCCAGCTAATCCCCTATCAGAAGTCATAACAATATACATTGTTTTTTTTACTTCTCTTTCTCTTAGGTAGGGGTGTGTAATCCCCTTACTACCATTTACAATAGAGGAAATGCTACTTTTCATTTTATTAAAAAACGGTCTTGTTTCTTCTAAGTTTCTTCTAGCCTTTTGCATCTTAGCTGTAGCTACTAATTTCATTGCCTTTGTTATTTGGCTGGTGCTATCAACACTTTTGATCCGTCTTCTTATATCTCGTATGGAGGCCACTATGACACCCCTTTGCTAATCATTTTTAAATATGGTTTTGAATTCTTTAACTGCCCCATCTATCTTCTTCTCTAATTCATCATCAATTTCTTTTCTTTGCTTGATGGCTTCGATAATATCTGAATACTTAGTCTCAATAAATTCTAAGAACTCCTCTTCAAATCTTCCTATTAAGGATACTTTAACATCCATCAGGTGTTTCCTGGTAACAACAAATAAAATTAAAACCTGATGTTCTACAGTCATCGGTTTATACTGTGGCTGTTTTAATACTTCCATAATTCGCTCTCCTTGAGCTAGAGTATCCCTTGTAGTTTTATCAAGTTCCGAGCCGAATTGAGCAAAGGATGCCAAATCACGATACTGAGCTAATTCTACTCGAATTGGCCCTGCAATCTTTTTCATTGCTTTAATTTGGGCTGCTCCTCCAACACGGGATACGGATAATCCTGGGTTTATAGCAGGGCGAACCCCTGCATTAAATAATTCTGTTTCTAGATATATTTGCCCATCGGTGATAGATATAACGTTCGTAGGAATATATGCCGAAACATCACCTGCCTGAGTTTCTATAATGGGAAGCGCCGTTAAAGAGCCCCCTCCATTTTCATCGGAAAGTTTGGCAGCCCTTTCAAGAAGTCTAGAATGAAGATAAAAGACATCTCCTGGATAGGCCTCTCTTCCTGGTGGCCTCCTAAGAAGTAATGACATCGCACGATATGCTACGGCATGTTTAGAAAGATCATCATATATAACCAAAACATCTTTACCCTTTTCCATCCACTCTTCTCCCATTGCACACCCTGCATAGGGTGCTATATATTGAAGGGGTGCCAGTTCACTGGCTGTGGATGAAACAATAGTCGTATAGTCCATAGCACCATGTTTTTCAAGAGTCCTAACAAGCTGTGCAATAGTGGATGCTTTTTGTCCAATAGCAACATAAATACAAAGGACATTTTGTTCTTTTTGATTTATTATTGTATCAATTACAATTGCAGTTTTCCCTGTTTGACGATCTCCAATAATTAATTCTCTTTGTCCCCTACCTATGGGTACCATGGAGTCAATAGCCTTGATACCTGTTTGCAAAGGGGTATCTACTGATTTTCTCTCAATAACTCCCGGTGCTACTCTTTCTACCCGCCTATACTTAGTAGATGAAATGGGTCCTTTACCATCAATGGGTTGTCCTAAGGCATTAACTACCCTACCTATTAGACTATCCCCTACAGGAACCTCAACTACTCTGCCAGTAGATTTTACTGTATCACCTTCTTTTATCCCTTCATCGGAACCAAGAAGTACTGCTCCTATATTATCTTCCTCAAGGTTTAATACCATTCCATATACTCCGCCAGGAAATTCTAAAAGCTCTCCTGCTATGGCCTTTTCTAATCCATGAATTCTAACAATTCCATCCCCAACCTGCATAACGGTTCCCACATCGGCAACTTCTAGCTGGGTCTTATAATTTTTAATTTGCTTTTTTATAACAGCACTTATCTCTTCTGGTCTAAGATTCATTTTTTCCTTACACCCCTTCTTACACGAGTTGCAAATCATATAGACTGGCTTTTAACGAATGAAGTTTTCCTTCAATACTTACATCTAAAACCCTGTCGCCAACCCGAATTTTCAATCCTCCAATAAGTGATGAATCAACTATGGTTTCGATTTGTACCTGTTTTTTTAATCCCATTACTAATTTTTGCTTGATTTTATTTATTTGTTCATTATCTAAAGGAATAGCCGAAAATACTACTGCGGTTACAATTCCTTTATGTTCTTTTATATTTTCTAGGAATGCATTTAGTATTTCTAGAAGGTGCTCTTGCCTATTTTTCCGTATAATCAATATTAAAAGTCCCATAATTTCATCAGATATTTTCGATAAAAATACTTCTTTAACAAGCCTTATCTTTTCCTCATTTAATATATGAGGATGTTGTAATACCTGCATAAATTCCTTTTCAGAATTTAGAATCTGATACAGGTTATGTATCTGATTTTCAAATTCATCAACGGCATTTTTTTCTATTGCCAAATCAAATAATGCCTTAGAGTATCTTTTTGAAATTAACTGTGCCATGACACATCCCCCATCTTAGAAATTGCCTCTTCAACTAAATCCCTATGTTTTATATCATCTATGGAAGATGCAACAAATTTCCCTGCCATCAATGAAGATACTTCTATAATTTGCTTTCTTACTTCATCTTTAACTTTAGCTTTTTCTCTTTCTATTTCTATTAGGGCTCTATTCCTTATGATTTCAGATTCTTTTCTTGCTTCTTCTAAAATACCGGTTTCCTTTTGGAGAGCCTTTTGTCTTGCTTCTTTTAAAATATTATCTGCTTCTTGTTGAATTTCTTTTAATTTAGTTTCATATTCAACTTTTAATTTTAATGCTTTTTCTTCTTCTGCCTTGGCGTTTTCTACTTGTTCCTTTATTCTTTCTGTACGCTTTTCCATGAAATCACTTAGTGGCTTAAATAGGAGCTTACTAAGTATAAAAAACAAAATAAGCGTATTAATCAGCTGCCCCCCTGCAGAAAATAAAAATTGTTTACCAAATTCAAGAAAACTTCCACCTAAATTACCACCCAAGAGAAAATCCTCCTTTCTCCATCTTACAAAACAAGCATAATTAAAATAATTGAAGGGGTAATCCCCTTCAGTATTACCCTGCTAGTATTGATAAGTATTTAGTAATCAGCGGATTAGCAAATAGTAAAATCATAGCAACAACTAATCCGTAAATACCTGTAGACTCAGCTACCGCATCACCTAAAAGAAGAGTCCTTGTAATATCTCCTTGAGCTTCTGGTTGACGACCTACAGCTTCTGCTGCCTTACCCGCTGCATACCCTTGACCTATACCAGGTCCAATCCCTGCAATCATTGCAAGTCCTGCACCTACTGCCGAACATGCTAAAATTAAAGCACTTCCATCAATTTGACCCATTATAAATTCCTCCTTTGATATTAGACAAAATAATTATAATAAATACTATATTTAATAATGCTAAATTCTTAAAGAAAATAGCAGAATTTCTACTCCTCAGTCGCAATAGAGCCAGATACAAAAATCATGCTTAACATGACAAAAATAAATGCCTGCAAAACCCCTGCAAATATATCAAAATATATATGTAAAACTGCTGGGATACCTATTTTAAATATTCCTGGCAATGCGGCATATATAAGACCCATAATAACAAGTCCTCCAGCTATATTACCAAATAAACGGAAGCTCAAGGATATCGGATTTGCCAACTCACCGATGATATTTAAGGGAAGAAGAAATGGCATGGGTTCTAAAAATCCTTTTAGATACCTTTTTATGCCCTGAGTCTTAATCCCGTAAAATTGAACCATGGTAAAGGTTGTTAATGCCATTACTGCAGTGGTGGCATAATCTGATGTGGGAGGTCTAAATCCAAGCAGTCCCCATAAATTAGAAAACAATATAAATAAAAACATGCTTCCATAAAAAGAGGCAAATCTTTTATTATGTTCTCCCATAGTAGTTGAAGTAAATGAATCGAATATCTCAACAAATGCTTCTATCCCATTTTGAAATCCCTTAGGTATGGTTTCAAAATTCTTAAGAGAATAACGAATAACTAGTGCAAGAATAATAAGAACTGCCATAACTATCCATGTACTTATCATACTTTGTGTAATATAAAATTCTTCGTTACCTATATTGATTGGAATGACGTATTTGTTAGCAAAATCTAAGGTTTCCAAATTTACCACACCCCTTTATCTGAAAAAATTCCATAATAATATGTAGTATTACCTATAAAATTATTATCACTCTAATTTTTCTTTTTTTCACCTATAATCATTAAATAGGTAGAAGCTTTTAACGTAAGAAGGCCACTAACTACGCCTAGAAAACTAATGCTAGGTTCTAAGACAGCAATCATTAATATTATTGCAGTTAACACATATCTAATCATGTATTGAGCGATGGCATAATTTCGTGCTTTTTGTGGTGCCATCCTCACGGACCTTTTTACAGAGATATCCATAAGCCTTAATCTTAAAATACTAAATATAATCCCAAAGGCAAGGCCTTTTATCCAGGGTAACGGTTCATCTACAAAGAAGAGGCCTATAACCCCAACGATAATGCCAATACCCAGTATCTGAAGAATGAGCCGCTTCATTTTATTAATCCTTTCTATTTTTTCCGTTTTTATGTACTTTTGATGTAATGACGAATAAATTACGGAATGCCGCCCCCACTCCTAAAATAGTAAATACAATCAGAAAAAATATTCCTGTATTAAACTTAATGTCTAAATAATTTCCTAATATAATACATCCTATTATCGGTAATGCCATCACCATACCAATTTGAGATATCAAGGAAAGAGCAGCTAAAAAGTCTCTGTTTTTGTTCATAAAATCCACCCATATAGTTATTTAAGAAAACCAACCCTAAATATAATAGTTAAATTAAGATACTGATTGGTTTTCAATAGTATTTCATAATTATACACCTTTATTTTTATAGTGTCTATAACAAGGTCTTCCTAGTATTTTAAAAGTCTTTGGGTCTTTCCTTCTTCATTTCAAATGAATAAAGTATTGCCTCTACAATCCTTGTAGATGCATTACCATCCCCAAATGGATTTTGAACACTTGTCATCTTATTGTATTCTTTTTTATTGGTAAGCAATGTATATGCCATGTCAAATATTTTATCTTCGTTAGTTCCTGCCAATTTTAAGGTTCCCGCTTCTATCCCTTCCGGTCTTTCTGTTACATTTCTAAGGACTAATACTGGTTTTTTCATAGAAGGCACTTCCTCTTGTAATCCTCCTGAATCAGTCATTACAAGATAGGATAAATTCATTAAATTGTGCATATCCTTCATATCTAAGGGATCTATTAAATGGATTCTTGGATGATTTCCTAAAATTTCATAAGCGACTTCCCTAACAGCAGGATTTTTATGTACAGCATAAACAACCTCTATATCTTCGAAGGTTTCTACCAATTTGTATACAGCCTTACAGATATTTCTTAGGGGTTCCCCTAAGTTTTCCCTTCTATGGGCTGTCATTGTAATTACTCGCTTTTTAGCATAGTCTATATTATTTAAAAGTTCTACTCCAAAGGTATAGTCTTCCTCTATGGTAGTCTTTAATGCATCTATAACCGTATTTCCTGTAACAAAAATTTGCTCTTTTGGAATATCTTCTTTTAGTAGATGGCTCTTAGCTAGGGCGGTAGGTGCAAAATGAAGATCAGCTAGGGAAGTTGTAAGCTTTCTATTCATTTCCTCTGGAAATGGCTGATACTTATCATATGTTCTTAATCCTGCCTCAACATGGCCCACTCTTATTTTGTTGTAAAATGCAGCTAAGGCTCCTACAAAAGTTGTGCTAGTATCACCATGAACTAAAACTATATCCGGTGACACTTTTTTCATCGTATCATCCAAACGCTCTAAGGCACGAATTGTTATATCCATAAGGCTCTGCCTCGATTTCATAATATCCAAATCGTAATCAGGTTCTAACTTGAAAATATCTAATACCTGGTCTAACATTTCTCTATGTTGTGCTGTCACGCATACAATACTTTTTATCCCATCTGCTTTTTCTAATTCTTTTACTACGGGTGCCATTTTTATAGCTTCAGGTCTCGTCCCAAAAACACTCATTACCTTTATTGACATTAGTATATCCAACCCTTCATGATTAATAATTACTACTATTTAACCATATATTTTTTAGTTGCGCAAGGAGATAGATACTTCTTAATTTATGTAAAGTTTAAAAGCAAAAATGACATACCATAGTATGTCATTTTTTAAACTTCTTTTTTTGTTTTTGTAATCATATATAAAGCTGCTGCCATAGCTATAAATACTCCTAGGGCAACCTGTGTATCCCTATGGGCTATTAAAATACCTATTATCCCAAATCCCCCACTAATTCCGTAAAGAGTGATGACCGCTCTTTTTTGGGAATATCCTTTATCTACAAGACGGTGATGGAGATGTCCTCTATCTGCCTGCATAATAGGTTGTCTATTAATAATTCTTCTAAATATTGCAAAGGTAGTATCAAATATTGGCAGTGCCAATATTAAAACTGAAATTGTAATCGTAACTGCTGTATATCCCTTGATAAATCCCTGTACTGATGTAACTGCTAATATAAATCCTAAAAATGTAGAGCCCGTATCTCCCATAAATATTTTTGCAGGATTAAAATTATAGGGCAAAAAACCTATGCAGGAACCTGCAAGAGCCGCAGTCATCACTGCTGCTACAGGACCTATTGGATTTGGCGATAATATAGATAAAATCATAAGGCATATTGCTGCTATAGAAGATATTCCTGCAGCTAATCCATCTAATCCATCTATAAGATTAACAGCATTAGTAATCCCTACAATCCAAAATAAAGTAATAGGTATACTAATTTTTTCTAAGAAAAGAGTATTACTTTCTACAAAGGGCCAAGTAACAAACTCAATTCTAATATCAGAATATATAACTACAAGGGCCGCTATAATCTGTACGAATAATTTAAGCTTTGCATTTAGATTATAAATATCATCAAAGAAACCTAATAAAAATATTATGAAGCTTCCAACTAAAAGTCCCGATATTTGTTTCCATTCAAAGGCTTTAACCATAGGAGTAAGAAGAAAAACCGTAATTATAAATCCAAGAAAAATAGCTATGCCACCCATTCTAGGCATGGGTTTATTATGCATTCCCCTAGCCTTCGGCAAATCTACCGCTCCAACCTTAAAGGCAATAATTTTACTTAATGGGGTAGTAAATAGACTGATTAAAAAAGCTGAAATAAATGCTATTATATATATTAAAAAAGTTTCTTGAACAGCTATTCCTTGGAACACTTTCATCTCTCCTTAATAGTTGTAACTATATTTATTTTTTCCTATTTTATAAATTTCACACTATAAAGATTAAGCTATATATAACACATTATGTAAAAATCAATCTAAAATTATAATGTGGACCATGTATATTCTATATTCATCTGTAATAGTTGTCAAATTAAATTCATATTACAATTATTTAAAATTATTAAAAAACCGATACTGTCATTAGTATCGGTTTTTAGAATTTAGAAGGAAACAATATCAATACCTGCTTCTTTTAAAAGTTCCATAGATAATTCATCGGGATAATCCCCTCTAAACACTATTCTCTTAATTCCTGCATTTATAGCCATTTTAGCACACATGACGCAAGGTTGATGGGTTACATATAAAGTTCCCCCTAGGACAGATACTCCATGCATAGCTGCCTGAACAATAGCATTTTGTTCTGCATGAAGAGCTCTGCACAATTCATGTCTTTGTCCTGAAGGGATATTTAATTTTTCCCTCAGGCATCCTATTTCTTCACAATGAGAACATCCTGTAGGAGCCCCATTATAACCGGTTGATAAAATTCTTCTTTCCTTAACAATTAATGCACCTACCTGTCTTCTAAGACAAGTCGACCTTTTTTTTACTAAATCCACAATCTCCATAAAGTACTCGTCCCATCCCGGCCTCATAAACATCCCCCTAGATTACTTAGTCCCAAATAGACGGTCTCCTGCATCTCCTAGACCTGGAATAATATATCCATGCTCATTTAACCTTTCATCTAAAGCTGCCACATAAATATCTACATCGGGATGATCTTCTTTTAATCTTTTAACCCCTTCTGGTGCTGCAATAAGGCATAAGAATCTAATTCTTTCTACACCTTTTTCCTTTATAAATTTTATAGTGGCAGAAGCAGAACCTCCTGTGGCTAACATGGGGTCTAATACATAGATATCTCTTTCTGGCGCATCATAAGGTAATTTGCAGTAGTATTCCACAGGCTCGAGAGTTTCTGGATCTCTATATAGTCCGACATGTCCAACCTTAGCTGCCGGAATCAAATTAAGCATGCCATCTACCATCCCAAGCCCTGCACGGAGTATAGGGACAATACCCAACTTTTTACCAGCTAATGCCTTTGCCTTTGCCTTTGCTACAGGGGTTTCCACGGTTATTTCTTCCAGTGGCAAATCTCTTGTAGCCTCATAGCACATAAGCATAGCTATTTCTTCTACCAATTCCCTAAATTCCTTTGACCCAGTTTCTTTGCATCTAAGCATGGATACCTTGTGTTGAATAAGTGGATGTTCCATTACGATTACTTGCGCCATAATAATCCTCCTCTTTTTTATCCTTCTATCTGTCCTATACGGCGAATATGTCTCTCTTCATTGGAAAATTCTGTTCCTAAAAATGTTTCTATAACTTTAAGGGCATGACCAGGACCTATAACCCTTGCTCCCATAGCCAATATATTGGCATTATTATGTTCCCTTGCCGCTTGGGCAGAAAAACAGTCATGACATAAGGCAGCACGAATCCCCTTTACCTTATTGGCTGCAATAGAAATTCCTATTCCGGTGCCGCAAATAATTATTCCCTTTTCACAAATTCCCTCTATAATAAGATTAGCCACACTCTTACCAAACTCTGAATAATCACAGGCCTCTGCACTGTAACATCCTACATCTTTATAACTGATGTTTTTTTCCTCCAAATATCTTATTATCTCTTGTTTTAGTTCATACCCTCCATGGTCACTTCCTATTGCTAGCATATCTAGTCCCTCCATTTTTCCTTTTCTAATATATCACTTTCTAAAAGCTATGGCAAACCCTAATTTTACATAGTTCTACTTATGGTTTTTATTGCTTTTTTAATCACCCTATTTAAGTTAGCTGCGCAATTCTTATAGCTATCCAAATTCCCACCAAAAGGGTCCTCTATATCCCCATTTTCATTTGTAAATTCTTTTATGGTATATATTTTTTTCCCGTATTCGGGAAAGTTAAGTAGTAAGTAATGTTTATGTCCCTGTGTCATAGTTAATATCAAATCCGCATTTTCCATGTCTTTGGATTCCAAACCCTTTGATTTATGATCCTTTAAATCAATATCATATTCCTTCATCGCTACATGAGCATAATTGCTAGCACTTGATGGGAAATAAACTGAAATCCCCCTTGAAATTACTTCTATATTAAGAGGGGATTCTTGTATTATTTTTTTTGCTAGTGCCTCTGCCATAGGGCTCCTGCAAGTATTCCCCGTGCATACAAATATTATCTTTTTCATTATGACTCTCCTTTATACCTTAAGTATGTCATAAGCAGCTGCTTTTTCTAATCTATTCATAATCGCAAATCCTATTTCATCATAGGAAAAGCTCTCAGAAAAAACTATATCCATTCCTGCCTCATCAAAATCTCTTAGGCTATTAAATAGATTTGAAGCAATTGTTTTTGGATTCTCCCTGTCCCCAACGGAAATTATGCAATCTGCATTGTATAAATCCCTTGTCTGCTTTGTTGCCATTACACCAATTTTTAGGTCTTGTCTTCGTTTTTCCCTCGTGAGATTATTAATGGTATCTATTACCTTATGGATTTCTCCCTCTACTATGGTAACCTTAGCCTTAGGGGCATAATGCTTATATTTCATTCCTGGAGATTTTGGGATGGAGGATAGACTCTTTTGGGAAAGAATCGCAGGATCTACTGATATATTCCCCATTACTTCTTTTAACATCTCTATGGTAATACCACCCGGTCTTAGAACCATAGGGATTTCCCCGCTGATATCCACTACCGTCGATTCAAGTCCTACTTCTACACTACCCCCATCTAAAATCATATCAACCTTACCATCTAAATCCTCTATAACATGTGAAGCCCTAGTCGGGCTAGGTTTTCCTGAAGTATTAGCAGAAGGTGCAGCAATAGGAACCCCTGAATATTCAATTAATCTCCTTGCTATTTCATTTCGGGGAAATCTTATGGCAACAGTTGAAAGCCCCCCTGTAATCGCCTCTGGGATTGCTTCCGACTTTGGAAAGACAAGGGTTAAGGGCCCTGGCCAAAATTTTTCCACCAAAATCCGAGCATTATCGGGAATGGCACAAACTAATAAAGATAATTCCTTTATAGAGGAAATATGCACAATAAGGGGGTTATCAGAGGGCCTCCCCTTAGCAGAAAATATCTTTTTAATGCTTTTTTCATTAAGGGCATTAGCACCTAATCCGTAAACGGTTTCTGTAGGAAAAGCAACTAAACCTCCGGATTTTATAATATTTGCACTTTCTTTAATAATTTCTAAATCAATATTGTTTGGGTCTATCATTCTAATTATGGTGTCCATATTTTCGCTTCCTTTATAATACTTTTCGCTTTTATTTTACCCCTATTATACCATAGAATTCAATCCCTTTTTATAACGCGTTTTTATTTATAAAAAATATATAAGACGTTGGTTTCGGAACTTTTTAATAGAACCTTCCATATATTATAGTAGGACTTTATATAATGAAAGGAGGTTACTGTATGTCAAAATGTAATATTAGCGGCAGAAACCTTGCAACTCTTTTAGCAGATTATATTGGTGAAACTGTCACTCTTTTTACAGCTAGCGGCGGTCAGTCCGGTTCTGGTTTCACTGGAGTTGTCCTTTGTGTAAATAACTCTTTTATACGCCTTCTTACTCGTGTTGGTCCTCCCCCTGGATGTGCTCTTGGAAATGCCTGCACGGGATTTAATCCTGGGTATGGTTATAGTGGTTATGGTGGTAGCTATGGAGGGGGATATGGTGCTATTTCTGCCGGCGGGTGGAATGGTTATCCCGTTTATACTGTTGGCTCTGTTACAGATATTCCTATCGATGCTATTGTTTCCTTTGTTCATAATGCCATATAACCCCATAAAATTTACGGGCGAACAAAGTTCGCCCTTACATAATAAAATATATTTTAAAGTAATTATACAGCCTTGTAATAAGTAACATTTCACTCTAAATGTCATAATATGTAACAGGATTAGAAATCCTAACACATTATGGAAGGAGGCAATTTTATGCCCTTTGGTTATGGATACGGCTATGGGTATGGATATGGTGGAATACTAGGTCAATTAAGTCGATTTATAGGCGAAACCGTTACTATTTTTACTACTAGCGGAGGCCAATCAGGCTCTGGATTTACGGGAGTTTTAATAGGGGTAAATCCCTACTTCGTTACTTTAGTGACAGGCCAAGGTCCTGCCCCTGCTTGTCCCCTAGGAAATGCCTGCGGTGGTTACGGGGGTTACGGAGGATATAGCGGAATATATAATACAGGTTCTATCACTAACATTCCTGTATATATGATTGCTTCATTTTCACATAACACCCTTTAACGCATAGTAAAAAGCCTTGATAAATTCATCAAGGCTTTTTATTTTTTACATTTCTCTAATCCATATTAGCATTTCCCCTGGTGTTCTATTAACCCAGGCGTAATAAGGTATTGCTATAATAGGGGTATTTATTAATTCATTTTCCCCTCCAAAATATAAATCATCGGTTTTTATTTTGCTTCTCTTTGCAGTTCCCTTGATTACATAAACTCCCCCGAGTAAATCAGGGTTATATTCACCTCTTAGCTTTTCATTCTTTGGTATAGCTATATCGGTAAGTTCAGATCCATTATCAACTTCTTCTAGGCAGTACACTATAGGTCCTCTTTGCAGAGCAATTTTCCCTGCATTCCTCCATATTTTAGGGTTAGAGTGAACCCTTTGTATTTTCATTTCTAGGTTGTATTGTATTTTGTCCCCATTGTTCCAAAGCCTGTTGAGAACTACATACCCATTCCTAAGGAGTACTTCACTTTCATCAATCTTTTTGTTATTAATGTATATTTCTTTATTTTTACACCAGGAAGGCATACGTAGATATATTGAGAAAGTCAAAGCTTTTCCGAGGTTAACATCTATCTCTATATCTCCATCCCAAGGATAGTTAGTTTTTTGATTTAGTTTTACATCGCCACAGCTTAGATTTATTTCTGCTTCTGATGAGGCAAATTGATGAATGTATATTTTATTTTTTTCCTCGATGGAAGAATACATAAATCTGCCAACAGATGCTGTCATGCGGGCAATGTTAGGAGGACAACAGGCACATCCGTACCATTTTTGACGCTCTGGCTTTACATGTCGCAGATCATGTCTATTTTCTACTGCCCTAGGCCATACTTCTAGAGGGTTAACATAGAAAAACCTAGTGCCGTCTAAGGACATTCCACTGATGGTTCCATTGTATATGGCCCTTTCTATAACATCTGCGTATTTGCTATCGATAGTGTAGTTTAGCATTTCGGATGCCCAAAAGGCAAGTCCTATGGAAGCACAGGTTTCCGTATAGGATAAATCGTTAGGTAAATCATAGTCTATGGTAAATGCCTCGCCATACTCACTAGATCCTATACCTGCCGTGATATACATCTGCTTATTGGTTATATTTTCCCATAGTCTCTCGCTCACTTCATACCAAAAACGGTCTCCTGTTTCTGCTGCTAGGGCGGCTACTGAGGTATAGAAGTATACTGCCCTAACTGCATGGCCTACAGCCACTTCTTGATTTTTAACTTCTTTATGAGCTTGATAGTAGGCATAGTCTTTGTTGGCACGCTCCCAAAAGTCTATTATATCGTCTCTTTTTTGAGCTTCATTTTTAAAGTATTTAGGCTCTTTTCCTCTTTCTTCAATGAAATACTTAGCCAACTTTAGCGCTTTTTCATCTTTTGTAATTCTATAGAGGCGAATAAGGGCATATTCTATTTCCTCATGCCCTGGATAACCCTTCATCTTATCTTCTTCGGGGCCAAAAATAGATTCTATGTGATGGATTAATCTAGATGCAATCTCAATTCCCCTTGATTTTCCAGTAGCCTGATAGTATGCCACTACCGCTTCTATGAAATGCCCTGCACAATAAAGTTCGTGCCAATCCTTTAGATTTGTCCATTTTTTATCTGGTTCTTTAACTGTAAAATAGGTATTGAGGTATCCATCTGGAAGCTGGGCTTTCCCAATTAATTCTATCATTTCGTCTGCTTTACTTTCTAATTCTGAATCTTTATATATATTTAGGACATAAGCTACAGCTTCTAGCCATTTATATAAGTCACTATCTTGGAATACCATACCATGATATTCACCTTCCATAATTCCTGCTGCAATCTTAAAGTTATCAATACTATGACTGGGTTCTGTATCTTCTAGCAAGTCATTTAGGGCCTTCCATTGATAGGGTATTACCTTATCCTTTATTAATTCAATCTTTTCTTTCCAAAAACCTTCATTGATAGTGATTTGTTTTAAATCAATTGGCTTTATCATTCTACTAACCTCCATCTTTTTGGTTAATCTGATAGTCTTCATGCTCTAATGATACTATATAGAATCTTCAAAAGCAGTATACAAATACGTATAATAGGTGTACTTTTTTTACCTTATAAATTCTTATCACTATTAAGGTGAGTATAGGAAAAATTATATCTATATTGGGTAGGGGAAATACTCTCCTTTTTCCTAAACAACTTCATAAAATATTTATCGTCTTCAAACCCTACATTATAGGAAATTTCTTTGATACTTAGATTCGTATTGGTTAGTAATTCCTTAGCCTTTGTGAGGCGAAGCAAAAGCAGGTATTCCTTAGGGCCCACCCCCATTTGCTCTTTAAATCTTCTTGATAGGTACGAAGTATTGTAGTCAAACTGTTCTGCTATTTCTTTGATTGATATCTTTTGGTTGTAATGAACCCGAATCCATTCGGCAACCTCAACTAATCTATTTTTTGAGTAACTATCCTTTCTATATTTAATAATGGTATTTTCGGTAATCATAATCGTTAGGGTAGTCAATATATAATCTGTAATGTGCTTTGTATATTGGTTACTGCTTCCATTATGAATAAGCTGCCTAAATAGGATCTTGAAATAATCTGTATTCTCATATTCACAATAAATCGGTAGGATGACTAACTCCCTTTGAGTATTAAAAAATAGTGCTCTGTCTCCATAAAACAAATCGTATTCTTCTGCAATCTCGTAGCGGCCCTCACAATAAAAATGACACCAGTAGTATGAAGTTTCTTCTCCTGATTCTTTAAAGCCCTGATGATATGCGTGAGGTGTTAGCAACAAGACATCCCCGGCTTTTACTTCATACCTTTGTCCCCCCTGTTCAATATATAAGCTCCCCCTTAGTCCAATAATTAAAACAAAGCTGTCAATATTACGTTTTGAATGTTTCCAATCTCCATTAGTTATAAACTTTCCAGAGGATATGTATCTTAGAGGCTTTGATAATCCATATATAAGAAATTTCATAATGACACCTTCACTTTTAAATAGTTTTTATTATAATCTATTTTCACCGAGTCAGGGATTACATTAGGAACGAGATTTCTTGGCATTATCACCCTAGGATTAGGGCAAGTTTTCCCTGGCTCATCTTCAATGTGTTCCCATATCAATGCTGTTGCATTGGGAGCCCCATCATAAAGGACATAACTATTAGACTTTGTTCTTCTAACCAGGTGAAAGCCGCTTCTCTAAGCTCGCTAAATCTTTACCATACCTTTTAGAGTAGGTTTCCTTATCCGTTTCCCTAGTATCTCCAATTACCATGGAGTTAGAATCCCTTCTTCTCATATAAATATCTTCGTAATTTGCTGCCGCACCATTTTTACATTTTACCACAGTCGCTTCTATAATTTTCCCCTTGCCTACCACATCATAGGCAACCTGAAATAAATCTGCATCTTGCTCTCCTAAAGCTAAAGAAAGTAAATGTTCTCTATCCTTTGGGATTGTAATACTCTTTACTTTCTCTAGAATACCTTGTACTTCTTTTGATAAAATAAATGTTTCTTTGATATCTTGTCCCATTACACTTCCTCCTTGATGTTTTAGTTATTATATATAAAAATGCCAATACCGATTCATATTGAATCAATATTGGCCTCAATCTGTCCTTTTATCATCATATACATAAACTCTTTCTAATTACGAAGAATTACCTTAAGCTAATCTTAACTTTCTTTTAGTCCTTCTATGATAAAATGATTTTTTTGATTTTATCATACTTTTAAACCATTTTCAATCATAACCTTATTATTAGTAAGTCACGGGGGATTTTATTGAAAGTATAAGTAAAAATGTTTTTTAGTATAATAAAAATATCTTGACTTTACAAAGAAATGATTTATAATAAAATTATCGTATGAATAATCGTTCATATGTTCAAATATGAAAGGAAGACTATTATGACAAAGAATAAAATCGAAAAATGTGACTGTACCGTCATTCATGAGGATGTCGTAGAAAAAGTCCGACAAAGCATGCCCCCTGAGGAACACCTATATGATTTAGCGGAGTTATTTAAAGTATTCGGAGATAGCACGAGAATCAGGATACTCCATGCCCTTTCGGCTTCTTCCATGTGCGTATGTGATATTGCTGCCCTACTTGGAATGAGTCAATCGGCTATTTCTCATCAACTTAGAGTTTTAAAACAATCCAAACTTGTAAAATATAAAAAAGAAGGAAAGGTAGTTTACTATTTTCTAGCAGATGAACATATTAGCGTGATTTTCGCTCAAGGTTTAGAACATGTTAGGGAATAATATAAAGGAGGATAGAATATGGCTAAAAAAGAACTGATATTAGAGGGTCTTGATTGTGCGAATTGTGCAATAAAAATAGAAACCCAAGTTAAGTCTATTCCCGGAGTTGTGGATGCCTCCGTAGATTTTGTATCCCAAAGACTTACCATGGAAGTAGATAATATAAGAGAACTGGATTCTATAGTAAAAAAGGCTTCTTCTATTGCTACCTCTATCGAATCTGGAATTTCCATTCTTGAAAATGATGAAGAGGGAATCGCAGAGAATGAAAAAGAAAACAAAAGGGAATTGATTATCCTTGGTATTGGAATTTTATTTTTTACTTTAGGATTTATCCTTCCCTTGCCCCCTATTGTAGAAAATATTGTATTTTTAGTTAGTTATCTTTTTGTTGGTATTGAAGTACTTATGAAAGCTATCAAAAACATATTCAAGGGGCAAGTTTTTGATGAAAACTTTTTGATGGCTATCGCAACTATTGGAGCTTTTGCCATCGGGCAATTTCCTGAAGCAGTATCCGTAATGCTTTTTTATCAGATTGGAGAGTTATTCCAAGATATGGCGGTAAATCGTTCTAGAAAATCAATTAAATCCTTAATGGATATCCGCCCTGATTATGCTAATCTAAAATTAGAAAATACAGTTAAAAAGGTATCTCCTGAGAAGATTAGTGTTGGGGATTTAATCCTTGTAAAGCCTGGAGAAAGGATTCCCCTTGACGGGATTATTGTAGATGGGGCTTCAACCTTGGATACCTCTGCCCTAACAGGTGAATCCCTTCCTAGGAAGGTCAAAACAAATGATGAAGTTCTATCAGGTTCCATTAATCAAGAAGGACTCCTTACCATAAAGGTGTCGAAACTATTTGGAGAGTCCACTGTATCAAAGATATTGGATTTAGTTCAAAATGCAGGTTCTAAAAAAGCACCGACAGAAAATTTTATCACTAAGTTTGCAAGATATTATACCCCGGCAGTAGTTATTAGTGCAGTACTTTTAGCAGTTATTCCTCCTATTTTTATTCCGGGAGAAAGTTTTTCTATCTGGCTTTATAGGGCCCTTGTTTTCCTTGTAATTTCTTGTCCTTGCGCCTTGGTTATCTCCATACCCCTTGGTTTCTTTGGCGGCATCGGAGGAGCGTCTAAAAAAGGCATACTAATTAAAGGAAGCAACTACCTAGAAGCCTTAAATAATGTTCACACCATTGTATTCGATAAAACAGGAACCTTAACTAAAGGAGTCTTTAAGGTAACAAAAATAGATTCAAAAGGGAATCTTTCAAAGGAATCCTTGTTAGAATATTCTGCCCTTGCCGAAAGTTATTCAACCCATCCTATAGCAGTTTCTATATTAAATGACTATAAAAAAATATAGATAAAAGTAGGATAAGTGAAGTAGAAGAAATTTCAGGGCACGGAATTAGGGCCATGATAGATGGAAAAGAAGTTTTAGCTGGAAACAAAAAACTAATGGATAAGTATAATATTAAAGTCGATTCTAATGCAACTGGTTCTGTTGTCTATATTGCTATTAATAGAAATTATGAAGGAATGATAATCATTTCTGATGAAATAAAAGTAGATTCTATGGGGGCTATAAGAGAACTCAAATCCCTAGGTATAAGTAAAATAGCCATGCTAACTGGTGATAATGATTCTACCGCTAAAGAAGTTGCAACTAGTCTTGAATTAGATGATTTTTATAGTCAGCTTCTTCCCCATGAAAAAGTTAAAAAACTAGAAATCCTCCACAGACAGCTCCCTAAAAAACAAAAACTAATATTTGTTGGAGATGGTATAAATGATGCACCGGTATTAGCAAGGGCTGATATAGGAATTGCCATGGGGGGGGGTAGGCTCCGATGCTGCTATCGAAGCTTCCGATATTGTTCTTATGACCGATGAACCCTCTAAAATCGCAGATGCCATTAAGATTGCAAAAAAACCCGCCGTATTGTATGGGAAAACATTTCTTTTGCCCTTGGGGTTAAGGTATTTGTATTAGCCCTTGGAGCTTTAGGTCTTGCAACCATGTGGGCTGCAGTATTTGCTGATGTAGGTGTTGCCTTGATAGCAGTTTTAAATGCCATGCGGGTAATGAAAAACGAATAAGAAATCCTGACACAATGTGTCAGGATTTCTTATTCGTTAATTTAATGCCTTAGTTGAATCCCTAATTAATAACTCCCCCGAAAAAATTTTATGAGAGTAGGTTTCCTTTTCATTAATTAAATCAAATAGGATTTTTATAGTTTCTTCTGCCATCTCTTCAACAGGCTGCCTTATGGTAGTTATGGATGGTTGATAATAAAATGAGATATCAAGCCCATCAAAACCAGCTACAGAATAATCCTCAGGAATTCTTTTCCCTGCCTCAAATATAGCTTTACATGCCCCTATTGCCATACTATCAGATACGGCATAAATGGCTGTGAATTCTTCATTAAATTCTAGTAATTCCTTTGTAACCAAATATCCATTTTCCATAGAATAACTCTCAATGCCTTCTTTCATTATTCTCACTAAAGCATCATCGACTTTTAATCCATGGCTCTCTAAGGCTCTTTTATATCCTTCATACCTTAGCTTTCCAATACTTACATCACTCATCGGAGCCGTAATAATGGCAATCTTCTCATGGCCTAGGCTACATAAATAATCAACTATTTTATAGCTTTCCCTAAAATCATCCACCGATACAGAGGAATAATCACTTAAATCAAATTCCTGGGTCATCCTCATTGTACTTAATACAAAAGGTACCGTTAGCTGCTGGAGTTTTTCTTTTGAGTGGGAAAACGCCCCCCCTAAAAAAACAATTCCTCTTAGGCGTTTTTCCTTTGCTAATTCAATGGCAACTTCTATTTCATCTTGTTTTTCTTCTACTCTTTGTAATATAAAAGAATATTTCTTATCCTTGATTTCTTTTTCGAATATCTTTATTGACTTATTAAAAAATGGGTTGGTAATTCCTTTAATTAATACTGCTATTGTCTTTGAATTTGATCTTTTTAAGTTTCTTGCACTATTGTTAGGAATATAATGATTTTCTTTTATTACCTTCATTATTCTTGCTTTTGTTTTCTCATTAATATCGGGATGATTATTGATTGCTCTTGATACTGTAGTTACTCCCACTCCACACATTTTAGCAATATCTTTAATTGTAATTGCAGCCATCTTACTTCTTCCCCTACATTATACTTTTCCAAAGGCTTTCTAAGCCCATGGGTAATATTGAAATTGTTTGACTATAAATAATATATCAAACTTGTGCGTAAGTTCCAAGTAAAATTTAGCCTTTTACTGCACCTGCAACAACACCTTCTATTATATATTTTTGGGAGGCCAAATAAAATGCTACTATAGGCAAGATAGCTAACACTAACATAGCCATCATGGCACCCATATCGATGGATCCATAGCCACCTTTTAAGTATTGTATAGCAATAGGTATTGTCTTATAGTCTGTACCAATAACTAAGTTTGGCAATAAGTAGTCATTCCATATCCACATCGTATTAAGTATTGCCACCGTAATGGCTATTGGTTTAAGTATAGGCATTATAACTTGGAAAAAGGTTTGTAATGGGTTACAGCCATCGATGATAGCTGCCTCCTCTATTTCTATTGGAATCGATTTCACAAAACCTGAAAACATAAACACCGATAGGCCTGAACCGAATCCTAAATAAATTAATATAAGTCCAACTGGATTATCGATACGTAGCATATTAGCAATTTTACTCATGGTAAACATCACCATCTGAAATGGAACTACCATTGAAAATACGAACATATAATACAATCCATCAGTCAATTTTGATTTAACCCTTGTAATGTACCAAGCAGTCATAGAAGTAAATAAGATAATTACAATAACTGATGATACCGTAATAAATAAAGACATAATAAATGCATTTATAAAACCCGTTTTTAATATACCACTGGCATAATTATTAAGACCTACAAATGTTTTAGCATCGGGTAAAACAAATGGCGCATTGCTGATAAAAAATTTACCTTTAAAGGAATTCATAAAAACAATAAATATAGGAGCCAAAAACAAAATAGATAATATACACAAAATTATGAATATTATATAATCCTTTAGCCTTGCGTTTTTCACTAGCCCTCAATCTCCCTTCCTCTAGTAATCAAAAGTTGTACCAAGGAAATTAATCCTACTAGTATAAAAAATATGACTGCTTTTGCTTGTCCTGTGCCTTCTAATAATTTGGCGTAAAAAGTATTATAGATATCTAAGGCTAACATAGTTGTCTGTTTTGAAGGCGCCCCTGCTGTTAGCGCTAAGTTTTGGTCAAATAACTTAAATGAGTTCGACAAAGTTAAGAACAAACATATTGTAATAGACGGCATTACTAAAGGTATGGTTACATTTTTTAATATTTGAAAATGGTTGGCTCCATCTATGTTGGCAGCCTCAACCAATTCTTTAGGAATACTTTGGATACCTGCTATATATATGACCATCATATAGCCTATTAACTGCCAGTTCATTAGAACTACCAATCCCCAAAAACCATATTTAGCGCTGAAAGTTAAGGTTACCCCAAACTTTAACAGTACCCCATTAATAATCAACTGCCATATATAACCTAATACAATTCCACCTATTAAATTAGGCATAAAGAAAATAGTTCTAAAAATATTAGTGCCAAACATCCCCCTGGTCAATAATATAGCAAGAATAAATGCAAGGATATTAATCATTAAAACCGATACCACTGTAAATCTAGTGGTAAACCAAAGGGCATTTAAAAACTCCTTATCGGAGAATATTCTAATATAATTTTCTAGACCTACCCATTTCGCATCAACTACTGTGGTAAAGTCTGTAAAGGACAGGTATATTCCTAAAACAAACGGTACAAAAAATGCTATCGCAAATGCTATTAAGGTTGGTAATGCAAAAATCGGGAAATATCTTTTAAGTGTCCTTTCCATGTACCCTTCTCCTAACTTTAATTATAGTCCCCTATTAAATAGTCTTTTCTATTTTTCTATCTATAAAAAGGGTGAGTAAGATAAAGTCATACTCACCCTAAGGTATAAAAGTTATTATTTAGCTTTTTCAGACTTCCAAGCTTCTTTCACAACGTCTACTACTTCATCCCAAGTTCCTGTTCCTTGAGCATATTGAAGTAATGCATCTCCAAAGTAGTTTTTAAATTCTTCACTTGGGAATGCTGCAAAAGTCCAAGTTACAGCAGTAGTATCTTTTTCCATCCATGTCAATACTTCCTTCGCCAATGGATCGGTTGGTTTTTCATCTTCACCAAAAGTTGTAAATGGTGCAATAAATCCTAGGTCTTTTGCTACATATCCTTTACCTTTTTCACTAGAGAATAACCATTCTAAAAAGTCAACGGAAGCTTGTTGTACTTCAGGAGCTACCTTAGAGTTGATTGCAAAGTAGTTTTCTGTTCCAACAGCTAAACCTTGGCTTTCTTCTCCAGCCATACCTGTGTAGATTGGTAAGAATTTAATATCTTCAGATGCTACCACGTTTCCTTCTACTTCGTCAATTTGTGACCAAGCCCAGTTACCGTTTTGAACCATTGCTGCTTGACCAAGAGCAAATTCAGCCATGGAATCTTGAACGGATTTACTCCCTAACATGGTTCCTGCAACTGTTGAGTTGTTTACATATAAATCAAAGATGTTTTTAAAGTTATCTGCATATTTGAATTCAATTTCGTCAGCTGCAAGACCTGCTAAAATAGTATTGTCAAAGTCTGTATTATCTTTGAATTCATAGTAGAAAGGAATATTTGCTAAGTGAGTTTGCCATCTCCATTGTTCTCCTGCAGATAAGGATGTAGAAGCAAATACACCTTCAATGCCTAAAGCATCTTTCTTTGCAGTCATATCTTCAACTACAGCTTTTAATATATCAAAGTTATTCACTTCGTCCATTGAAGATACGGAAACCGCTTTATCTTCTAGAGCAAAATATTTTTCCATAATGGCATTGTTATAAATAATACCATATCCTTCAACTGCATATGGGATACCATAAACCCCTTCTCCCTCTGTTACTGCTAAGCTCTTATCGGATAGAGTATTATAAAGATTTGTATTTCCTAAATCTGCACAATATTCTTTCCAATTTGCATAACCAACGGGTCCATTGATTTGGAATATTGTAGGTGGTTGGGATTTAGCAATTTCTGATTTTAAGGTTGTCTCATATGTTCCAGCTGCTGCTGTTACGACTTTAACTTTAACCCCTGTTTCTGCTTCATAATCTGCTGCAACCTTATCGTATACTTCTGCAATCTCAGGTTTAAAGTTTAAGAAATATATTTCTTTTACGTCAGATGTAGATGCATTTGAATCATCTTTTTCTGTTTGTTGTGTTGCGTTATTATCCCCTTGTTGATTACCATTTTGTGCTTGCTTTCCACATCCTGCTGTTAGTCCGGCAAGCATTGTCACTAATAACGCAGATGCTAATAACTTTTTGATTTTCATTGTTTCTCCCTCTTTCTTTTTGTTTTTTAATTCTTTTATGAAATACATTACCAGCATATACTTTGAAGGAATCGGTATCCTTATCGGTAACGTTTTCACCTCAAGGGTATGTTAGCATATTTGCCTATCTTTTGCAACAGTTTTTCACAGATATGCTATTGTTATTATACATTTATAATTACCCAGTATTTATTTTTGTATACTTATTCTAATAAATTTTAATTAATTAGTTAAGTTTCAATATAATTATTATAGAGAAGAAACTTTACACTCTAAATTGTTCTAGGGACTTGCTTAAATTAGTGGTTGCCTCCGATAACTTATCTGCTAATTTAGCCAGTTGTTCGGCAGAACTCGTCTGTTCCTTACTAACATGTGCAACTTCTTGAAGAGATTTTGCGCTTTTCTCAGCAATATCTGAAATACTTTTAATTGACCCCACAGATTCTTCCTTCTGCCTTCTTATATCCTGTATGTTTATATTGGTATCTTCTACCTGCCTGATTATTTTTTGTATGGACTCTGCCATTTCATTAAAAGCATTATTGGCTTTTAAAACGATTTCTTTTTGTTCTTCAAATATCTCATCTGACATCTCTACCTTGTATACTGTTTTCTCTGTCTTTACTTTAATATTGGATATAATTATCGCAATTGTTTCTGTAGCTTTTTTTGTCTCTACAGATAATTTGCGGATTTCTTCAGCTACAACCGCAAATCCTTTTCCTGTTTCCCCTGCCTTGGCGGCCTCAATAGCTGCATTTAAAGCGAGAAGGTTCGTTTGCTCACTGATATCTTCTATAACCTTTACAACTTGAATGACTTCTGAGGTTTCCTCACTTAATTTATTGATTTCTTCATTGATTATATTGGAGGATTCTACTGCTGCTTGTGTCTTTTTGTTTAAGTTTTTTATCGTATTTACAGCGTAATCCCTTGATTGTTGGGTTCTATCGACCATATTCATAATGTTTTCAGTATGCTTTATAATGTCATTGATATTACGAGCTAAGTGTTCCATTGTCCCGTGGGTATTTTCCGATTGCTTTGCCTGTTCTAGGGAGCCCTTTGCTAAATCATCAACGGCAAAAGAAACCTGTTCTGCTGCTGCTGCCGATAAATGGGAACTGTTTTTTATAATATCATTATCGTTTTCTATTTGTTTAGCTACATCCGAGGTTTGTATAATTAAATTTTGAATGTTTTGGACCATCTTATTAAAGCTTTTTGCAAATCTTCCTATTTCATTTTTTCCTTCGATAGATGAGGCTATCCTTAAGTCCCCACCCTCCACCTTAGCCATGAGATTTATTATGCTCTTTAAGGGGGTAGATATGCTAAAGGCAATAAAAATTCCCACTATGATGGATATCAAGACACATATAATGCTAATTATAATAATACTCTTCCTTACAGTAGTCATTTCTGACATTAAAGAGTTTATCGGCTCCTTAGTAACTAATTTCCAACCATTTTTTGTGGTTCCATAACTTATTACATAATTTGAATCTGTAAAGTTATCTGTTTCTTCATTACTATATATATTGTTTAGATATTCGTCTTCTAACTCAATTCCTAGCATATCAAAATCCAAATGGGATATGACTTTTCTATCATTATTTAATAGAAATATCTCCAAATCGCTTCCTAAATTTGCTTGTTCAAAAATCGAGTTGATTCCTTCCATGTTAATACAGATACTTAAAACTCCTATTTGTTCATGGGCTTTTAAGCTTTTTAAGGATGTCAAAATATAGATATACTCGTAGGAGTCATTAAGACCTGTAACCCATACAGGTGTACCATTGGTATCCTTAACAATCTCCGTAAATTGTCGCAACAATTGGTTTTTATTAATTGCTCTACCGTCCCTTGTTGTTATCACGATACCTGAGCCTAAAACATCGCCATTGTCTTTGTAAATATTGGCACCTTCTATATATTCACTGGAGGTTGTTATGGATATTAAAGCCTTGTTTATCTTGTCCAAACTTTGAACCTTTTCAAATGAATTTTTAAACTCCTGCTTTTCAAGGTTTTCCATTAATTCCGTATTAGAAATAATCATCCTGGATAAACTTTCAAAATCTTCTATTGTATAATCTATATTTACAGCCATTTGCTTAATCATCTTTTCAGAATAAAGCCCTACCTTGTCTTTAACAGTTTTTTCCGCATTGAAATAGGAGAAGCCTGCCACAATAGCTAGGGGAATAATGCTTAATAATATAAAAGCCGTAATTAGTTTTTGAGCGATTCCTATATTATTTGTAGAACTAACTCTAGGTTCCTTATGTCTTCCTTGACGCTTTGACTTTTCACGTAATTTTTTTAATTTATACAAGAACCTTCCTCCTCATACTTTCCCCATCTATCAAAGAAGGCACCTGCCCTTAAAGCAGCATGTACCTTCTTTATCCATTTATAAATTTATTCCTATTTAAGTTTAAAACTGTTAATCCTTTGGTTAAGTATCTTTGCCATTTCATTTAATTGTTGGGAGGTTGCTGACAATTCCTGTGCTGCCGCATTCACCTCTTCCGATGAAGCTGCTATTTGATTGGATGTCGCTGATGTCCCTTCTGCATACAAGGATACTGTCTTTACTTTTTCAACTATGCCATCTTTGTTACCATTAATTACAAATATAGATTTACTTACAGCATCAATCTGTGGAAGGATACTCTCAATAGATCTTATTATTTCTTTAAAAGATTCTATAGTACTGTTAACTTCTTCTGTTTGAGCTACTAAATGATTCTTCACATCGTCTGTTGTTTCTATAACCGTATCTGATTCTTCCTCAATCATATTTATCATATCATCTATGTTTTTAGATGCTCTTTTTGATTGTTCTGCTAGTTTTCTTATCTCATCGGCAACAACCGCGAATCCTTTCCCTGCCTCCCCTGCTCTAGCAGCCTCGATAGCTGCATTCAAAGCTAGTAAATCCGTCTGATCTGAAATTGCATTAATCATATTAGTAATGGTTGTTATAGAACTTATGTTTACACCTAATCTTTCAATTTTTTCAATTACTGTACCAAATAAGCTTTCAATGCTCTTTATAGAAGACATAAGGCTCTCTAGCTTTTCATTTCCACCCTTAGCCATTGTATTCGTGTTCATTGCATTTTCGTGAACATCTTCTATGGAAATAACAATACTATCTAATTCCATTCCAAATTCAGTAACACTCTCGCTTATACCTTGTAGTTCATTGTATTGATGAAGAGCACCCTTAGATACATCCTGCACGGCTTCTGAAACTTGCTCTGCCGATGCGCTCATCTGCTCTGCTACAGAGGCTAAATCATCAGAATATACTTCTATATCTGATGTGCTTTGTTTGACTAATTTAAATGCATTGGAAATTTCATCAGATACTTTTGCTAGGGCCTTTCTCATGATTCCAAATTCATTTTTACCATTGATGCTGATTTCTTCCGTAAAATCCCCTTCGGAAATCTTGTCTAAATTGCCTATCATTAATTTCATGGATTTTCTTATAATTCTTGTAATAACTAAGCTAAAACTTACCAGAAGAAAAAGAGAGATAGTGATAATAATTATGTAAAACTTTAAATTGTTATCGTATATAGCTTTATTTTCTTCCTTCAAACCTTCCGCTAGGGATTTATTGTATCTTACCAGTCCTTGTAAAGAAGAATCAATATTAGATTCTATAGTCTTTACTTTGCTTTGTTGTAAACTTTCCACTTTGCCTTTTTCTGATATAGTTGATTTGATTACTTCCCAGGTTTCCAAATAATCTTTATATTCTTTTTTGAATTTTTCAAGATATTTAGCTTCGTTTTCGTCCATTTCTATTTGATCGTATTCGTTAATTATACTTTCAATCAATTTATGACTAGACTTGATTCTGTTATCATATTCATGATAAAATGTAGTTTCCGTTCCTCGGGATAAATTGTAACGGATTGAATAATATTGATTTTGTAGTTCTCCTATTTTTACAATCGGCAAAAGCCTATCTTCATAAATTGCCTCTGCATTTCTTTCAATCTTACCCATGGAACTATATCCCAGTGTACCAACAAACAACAAAAGGGTAATAGAAAAAAATAAAATTAATATTATGCCGGTAACAATCTTTATACCCTTTTTGCTCTCTTTTTTTAAAGAATCTTTAGAAGGATGCTGGCTTTTCAGGACACTCTTTTTAGGCTTAAGCAGTTTAAGTTTCTTCATGGCAAAATCCCTCCTTTTTCTGGCAGCTTAGTTCATTTAATTTTCTTACTGCTTGACGTTTTGTTAGTTCATTTGTACAATAAAGATACGGTATTAATAAATATTTTTAATGCTATTATACAATAAATAAATAATTAATGCAACCGATTGCGTTAATTATATTTTTTTTGTATAATATTAGATAAGATTTAAAATGTTATAGTAAAGTGCTGCTAAAACTTAATACATAATCATATAAAATAAAGTATCTGTTTTAAGTTTTTGGGCGCAGTTTTACTGATATTTTAAAAAATAATTATTTTAGGAGGGTTCACATGGTTAATAAAAACTTACCAAAGGTTGCCTATTTCTGTATGGAGTATGGTCTTGATGTATCCTTAAAGACCTATGCAGGTGGACTTGGAATATTAGCTGGGGACTATATGAAAGGTGCTAAAGATCATAATTTCCCTATTATTGGGATTGGTCTTAAATGGAAACAAGGATATACCGATCAAAAAATTGGTGAAGATGGTCGTCCTTACGATACATATCATAATTATGACTATGATTGTATGAAAGATACAGGGGTTAAGGTTACTGTAAAAATCCGTCAAAGAGATGTTGTATGTAAGGTTTGGGAAGTTACCGAATTTGGAACTAATCCATTGTATCTTCTAGATACAGACCTTCCTGAAAATGAAGATAATTGGATTACCGGCCAATTATATGGATGGTTTGGGGAAGAAAGAATTGCTCAAGAAATGGTTTTAGGTATTGGGGGAGTTAGAGCTCTTAGGGCTTTAGGTATTGATGTAGATGTTTATCACTTTAATGAAGGTCATGCACTTTTTGCAGGCTTTGAATTAGTAAAGGAAAGAATGGATAAAGGAATGACTTTCGCAGAAGCTGCAGAAGCTTCAAGAGATGAAATTGTATTTACAACCCATACTCCTATTGTACAAGGAAACGAATCCCACTACTTGGATAGACTTATGTACATGGGTGCTAATAATGGGCTAACCCTAGAACAATTGGTTTCCCTAGGCGGTTCTCCATTCAATATGACTGTAGGGGCTCTTAAGTTATCAAGAAAGTCCAATGCAGTTGCTCAACTTCATAACGAAACCGCAAATAAAATGTGGGCTCATATAGACAACCGTTCTGAAATTGTAGGGATTACTAATGCGATTCATCTACCAACTTGGGTTGACAATCGCATGGTTGATGCCGCGACTAATGGTGGAGACTTATGGGAAATCCATATGGAAAACAAGAAAAAACTAGTAGATTTCGTTGAAGAAAGAAATGGAGTTAAACTAGATGCCAATAAGCTTCTCATTGGTTTCTCAAGAAGAGCTGCTCCATATAAGAGAAGTAACTTTATTTTCACAGATGAAAGCATTATTGATCCTTTGTTGAAGGAAGGCAAACTCCAAATTGTATTCTCCGGTAAAGCTCATCCCCTAGATGATACCGGAAAAGAAATCGTTGAAAATATAGTTCGTATGTCTAAAAAATACCCTAATGCAGTGGTTTTCCTTGAAAATTATGATATGACTATTGGTGCCATGCTTACAAGAGGTTCTGATGTATGGTTGAATAATCCAAGAAGACCTAAGGAAGCTAGCGGAACTTCCGGAATGAAAGCAGCTATGAATGGAATCCTAAACCTAAGCACCCTAGATGGATGGTGGCCAGAAGCCTGTGATCATGGTGTTAATGGATGGCAATTCGGGGATGGTTTTGAAAGTGAAGATGAAAAAGTATTAGATGCCCATGATTTAAAGGCTCTTTATAAAGTACTTTTAGAAGAAGTGCTGCCAACCTATTACGATAATCGCGATAAATGGGTTGAAATGATGAAAGAAAGTATCTTAAGTACAAAAGACAAATTTGCAGTTAAAAGAATGCTAGAAGAGTATTACGAAAAACTTTATATCAAGGCATAAAACTTGGGCGAACATTGTTCGCCCTTACTTAAATAATTTATGAAATCTTTGCCTAGATGTACAAGGCAAACGGTTGCTTATTAATTCATATTAGGGAGGGATAATTTGAAAAGGTTGCTCTTATTTTTCCTAGTTCTTTTACTTTTTACAGGATGTAATCCAAAACAAGCTCCCGAACAAATAGAAGACAAATCTCATATAAAGCAAGAATCCTCCACTAAAGAGGAAAATAATAATACTCCTTCGGTGGATTCTGAAATTAAATATACTGTTAAAAATGATGGTGGAAATTTTTCAAGTGAAGATTTAATTTACTTTATTATGGTGGATAGATTTTATGATGGGGATGAAACAAATAACAATTTCGATGATGTCGATAAAAATGATCCAATAAAATTTCATGGGGGAGATATTAAAGGAATAATTGAGAAACTTGATTATATAAAATCCCTAGGAGCTACTGCCATCTGGCTTACCCCGGTTCTTAAAAATGAGCCTAATGGCTATCACGGTTACTGGACTTATGATTTCTATGATGTCGATCCTCATTTTGGTTCTATGAAGGATTTAAAATTATTAGTTGAAAAGGCACATAGTATGGACATAAAGGTATTATTTGACCATATTGTAAATCACACAGGATACAACCATCCTTGGGTAACCGCTCCTGAGAAAGAAGATTGGTTCCACCCAAAAAAGGACATTACCAATTGGAATGACCAAAAACAGGTTGAGGATGGATGGCTCCATGGTCTCCCAGACCTAAATCAGGATAATCCTGAAGTTAGTAAATATCTTTATGATAACACCCTTTGGTGGATTGAAAATACCGGTATTGATGGCATGAGACTTGATACCATGCGCCATGTATCAAAGGAATTTTGGAATGAATTTGCTAAGGAAATCAAAGATAAATATCCCGATTTTTATTTAATTGGGGAAGTCTGGAACAATAATCCAAGGTATCTAGAGTTATATCATCAGGTAGGAATTGACGGTATGACAAATTATCCTCTATTTGATGGAATTAGAGATACCTTTAAACAGTTTGGGAAAACCAGTGCCCTAGTAAGTGCTATCGAAAAGGAAAAGTTCTATTCTAATCCCGAGATAAATGGGGTATTTCTAGATAATCATGACAATAAAAGACTAATAACCCAGGCTGGGGATAATGGGGAAGAATATCTAAGACAAGCTCTAGCTTTTGTCATGACCTATAAAGCCATTCCTGTAATCTATTATGGAACAGAAATAGCCATGGAAGGCGGAGATGATCCTGATAACAGAAGGGATATGCAGTGGGAAAAAATTCAGGATTCTAAAACCTTAGAATTCTATAAGACCTTAGTTACCTTAAGGCAAAGCAATGAGGCTCTAAAATCTGGAGAGTTTAAACTCTTAGATTATGATAATGAATTTATTTCATACAGTAGATATACTGATGATAAAGCTGTTATTGTAATAATTAACATAAAAGATAAGCAAAAAGAGGTAAGTATTGACATTGATCATTCTGCTATTTCTTTTAAAAATATATTCAGCGACACCGTTTATTCAGCTGGAAATGGTAAAATAAAAATAGACCTTAAGCCTTTTGATATAATCATATTAGAATCAAAGTAGCCCTACTTTTTTAGTAGGGCTTTTTGTGTTGACTCTCTTTCTATAAAATTTGTTTCTATTATATAATGGGTGGCTATTTCCCCTTTTTCTATGCTACTTTCTAGCTTATTGATGAGAAGCTTAGTTGCATAGTATCCGATTTTTTCTGCTTTAATATCTACAGAAGAGAGGGAAGGAGTTTGGTAAGGGGCAAGGGAGGTATTATTAAACCCCGCGACTAAAACTTCCCCCATGTCTTTTTCTTTGATTGCCTTTAATACTCCAAAGGCAATCAAATCATCCGTTGTTACAATAGCATGGGGAATAGTATATTCCATGAGTTCTTTTGCACCTTCATAACCTTTTAATTCAGAAAACTCTGAGGTAATAATAAGGTTATCATCTATGCTTATACCTCTTCCTTCTAGAGCTCTTTTATATCCCGCCAATCTATCCTTTGTAACATTAAATTGCTCCGGTCCACCAATAAAAGCAATCTTTTTATTGCCTCTTTCAATGAGGGTAGTAACTACATTATACATAGCTTGAAAATTATCATTGTCAACCCATAACACATTAGAGGTATCTTTTGGACGTCCTACAACAACAAATGGATACTTAATGTCTTTAAGATATTCTATAGATTCATCTTCTTCTCTTGCAGACAGTAGTATAATGCCATCTACCCACTTACTATGGATATACTTTTTAATAAATTCCATTTCTTGTTCTTCATTATCACTATAACTATACATAATATAGTACCCTCTTTTTTGTGCGTATACACTTATTCCTCGCATAGCTTGAATAAAGAAAGGGTTATTAAATAAATCTTCATCTGTATTGGGAAGTAAAACTCCCAAGGTCTTTGTGGATCTATTTGCCAAACTTCTTGCTATGGCATTAGGGTGATAATGTAACTGCTTCATTGCCTTTAAAACTCTTTTTTTTGTTTCATCGCTAATCTTAGGATTATCTGCTATTACCCTAGAAACAGTAGAAGGCGATACATTAGCTGCCTTAGCCACATCCTTAATCGTAACTACCATAACTACTCACTTCCTACTCCAATAATTCATGTTCTTCATAATTTCATAATCCTTATAAGAATAGCATATTTCTAAATATTTTGGTAGTACTAGTAAAATATTTTTACTTAGTATAAAAATAATTTTAAATAATTATTAACCTTTAGTAGCTCCTGCAGATAAACCTTGTACAATGTATTTTTGTAAGAATAAAAATAGTATTGTAATCGGAATTGCTACTAAGATAGAGCCCGCTGCAAATCTTGTAAAATAGGTGTTTTGGTTTTCTTGAATCCACTGGAATAATCCTAGAGCTAAAGTTCGCTTATTAGATGACCTAAGAACTATTTGTGGGAATATAAAATCAAACCAAGGTCCTATGAAATTACTTATAGCCACGAAGGTAATGATAGGTTTTGCAAGGGGTATAATAATTTTTCTAAATATGGTGATATTACTTGCCCCATCAATTTTGGCAGCCTCATCAAGACTTCTTGGAATTCCTTCAAAATAACCCTTACAAAGCCATGTATTGTATGGAATCTGTCCTGAAGCATAAACCAATATTAACCCTAAATGGGTATTTAATAAATTAAGTCTAAATAAAAGAACATATATGGCTGTCATTGACATAAAGGCCGGGAACATTTGTAATATTAATATTGTCATTATAGTTAATTTTCTTCCCCTAAATGTAAACCTTGAAAAAACATATGCCGTTAGAGTTGTGAAAACAACCGATAAAACCATATTAGCTGTTGCTATTTTTATGGTATTAAGATACCATATGGCGTAATCCGTTTCGGTAAACAAATCAATATAATGCTTAAAAGTAGGGTTCTTGGGAAACATTGTAGAACTAAAAAGACTGCTTCCCGAGTTAAGAGAAGAACCTACAATCCATAAAACTGGTGCCAATATAATTGCTGACATCAGTATAAGTAATCCATAAACAAAAATCATCTTTATAATCCTTAAGGGACTAAATCTTTTATTTAATTCTGGAATTTGGTTGTTTAGCTTCGTATCCATCACATCATGTCCTCCTCTTTGAAGGATTTTGTTCTAGTAAATGAATATGCAGAAATACTTGCTATAAATAAAAATAGTATAATCGTAATAACCGATGCCATATGGTATTTATTTTGGTCCCTTGTCAATTTATAAATCCATGATATTAATATATCAGTTGAACCCGCATATCTGTAGTTTCCATTGACAGGATTTCCATCGGTTAATAAGTATATAGCTTGGAAATTATTAAAGTTGTGTGCAAAGGTCATTACAATAAGAGCAGAGGTTTGATAAAGTACCATGGGCAAAGTTATATGGATAAACTGTTGAAATTTATTTCCACCGTCAATTTCTGCCGCTTCATACATACCCTTGTCTATGTTTGTTAATACCCCCGACATAAGTGCCATCCAGTAAGGAGAACCAAGCCAAATATTAATAATTACAATCATAACCTTAGCCAGTATTGAATCGGTAAGCCAAGGGGTTTTATTCATTCCCAAAGATACCAAAAGGTTATTAATAGGGCCTGGGCCACTAAACATCAGGCGCATAATAAGAAGAGAAATAAAGCCGGGTATAGCATAAGGAAGTATAAAAATACTTCTCCAGAATTTCTTCAGCTTAACTTCTTTCCAGTTGACAATAAGTGCCATAAATAATCCTGCAAAGTAATTGGATACTGTAGCTGCTATTGCCCAGATAACAGTCCATACCCCTACCCCTACAAAAGTATTGTTCCAAATATCTAAGGTAAATAATTGCTTAAAATTTTTGAAACCTACCCAATCAACTAAATTCTTAGGAGGCAGATGGTTAGGACTTGAATAGTTGGTAAATGCTATAGATACTGTAAATACAATCGGAAGTAACACAAAGAAGATTATAAATACCATCGGTATTGCTAAAATAAATTGTGGAAAATATCTATCCCATACATATAATAAAAATTCCTTTGTAGTCAAAACAGGTTCTCCCTGTGCTCTTAGCTCTCCAGATTTTTTAGCATCTATAATATTAAGAATATATACTATAACTACTAAAGTTAATAATAATGCTGCTATAAGGCCATCTACTAAAAGAAATATAGAATGATCTCCCTGTGCTATACCATCCACATAATGCAGAGGAGTATCCCCTAGGGTTATTAGTCCATATATTGATTTCTTAAAGTATGGAATAAAAATAATGGTTACGACTTCTATTAAAAAATATATAATTCCTTTTAGATATTCTTTATTATAAAACTGACCAAGTCCCATGAATAATATAGACAATGCCATGGATCTCTTAGACTTTTTCATCTCCCCAACCCTCCTTGTTTTTTTAGAAAAAATCTAGTCACCTACCACAGTAAATGACTAGATTTTATTAATAAACTAGTTTTATTCTTCTTCTGCAGTGATAGAATCTCTCATTGCATCTGCAGCCTTTTTAAGTGCTTCTTCTGGTGCTACACCATCATTCCACATGGAACCAAATGCTGCTCCATATGGATCCCACATATATTGTACTTGAGAAATACTTGGCATTGGTACAGCGTATTCTGCTTGGTCTAAGAATGGAGATACAAATTCATCATTTTTAATTTCCTCTGCATCAGCTAATGCCTTAACAGGAGGTATTTGACTGGTTACTTCAAATCTCTTTAAGAGAGCTTCATCAGATGTTATAAAGTCAAGGAAAAGTTTTGAAGCATTAGGATATTTTGTGTATGCACTTACCCAAAGTACACGAATACCTGAAAAGCTTGGTTGTTGTTGTCCATTAGACATTTTTGGAAGAGGAGCAACGCCGAAGTTTAAGCCTGCATCTTTTCTACCTTGAACTGCCCAAGGTCCATCAATGATAGCTCCCACTTTACCTTCATCAAATAATCCTTCGATAATTTGTGTAGTAGAGTCTGTGGAGTTTACAGGTAAGATTTCTTTAAGTCTAAGCATATCTTTTGCCCCTGCAACAGCACCATCATTGTCAAGACCCACATCGTCTTTATCTGTTCCACCTTGACCGAATACATATCCACCACCATTAGCTATAAAGCTATGGGAGTAGTATGCGTTTTGGATATCCCACATGAAAGCATATTTGTTAGCGTTTGCATCGTTAAATTCATCTGCTTTTGCAATAATTTCATCATAGGATGTTGGAGCTTCTGGGAAGATATCTTTGTTATAAAAAAGAGCATATGTTTCGATAGCTGTTGGGTAACCATATACTGTTCCTTGGTATGATACAGCTGAATAAGCAGCATCCATGAAATCATTCTTAATTCTTTCACCTGTATTTGTATTAGGTTGAACCAATCCTGCAGATATTAATGAACCTAAATGGTCATGGGGAGCTGCAAATATATCTGCCCCAACCCCAGCAGGTCCGTCTTGTGCTAATCTTTCTTCAGCGTCAACTGCGCCTACTGCTTCAAGGTTAACTTTTACGCCATATTTAGCTTCAAAGTCTACAACCATTTCTTTTAACCACTCTTGTTCAGGTCCTTCACTTTCCCATACAAGAAGTTCTGCGCCATCTTCTGGTTTTAGATCATTATCTTCTTCTACCTGGTCTTCTTTTTTACCTGAATCATCTGTTACCTCTTGATTTGAATCTCCTTGTGATGCTGGCTTTTGTTTTTCGCCGCCACAAGCTGCTAATGATAATACCATTACCATCATTAACATTAAACTTAAAATCTTCTTCATGTGAATCCCCCTTACTAATTTTAGAATAGTTTTTGCAATCGTTTGCATAACCCAATTATAAATCCTTTTTGTTATAATGTCAAACTTATTTTTAATTTTTCACAAATAAAATTTTATATTGATGAGGTAAAATAGTAAAATTGACTATATTACCATCACTTTGGATACTTCTACCTTGTGCAGCATCTAAGCAGTATTTTTTATCTATGGCTAGTTTTAAGTTGCTCTTGTTTCTGCTATTATTTATGAAAACATATACCTTTTCATCCTTATACTCTCTTACAAAACCAATAACATCCTCCTCAGTCTTAACCCATTTAAAACTTCCTCTTCTTAAAGGGGTATATTTATTTCTTATACCAATCAAGGTCCTATAATGGGTGAAAAGCTCCATATCCCATTTATCCCTATCCCATTCCATGCATCTCCTACAATCGGGATCTTCTCCCCCTTCCATACCAATTTCCGTGCCATAGTATATGCAAGGAGTACCTGCATATGTAAGTTGAAAAACAGATGCAAGTTTTAGCTTGTTAATATCTCCCTTGGACTTGGTCAAGAATCTTGATGTATCATGGCTATCTAGTAGATTTAACATAACCTCATTTACTTGTTGGGTATTAGACATAATGGTCCTGTTTATTCCTTCTCTAAACTTTTTTTCATTAATACTTTCTTGGGCAAAGTACTCTATGCATACGTTTGTAAAAGGATAATTCATAATAGCATCAAATTGGTCACCCATTAGCCAAGGTAGAGAATTATGCCATATTTCTCCCACTATATAAGCATCCTCTTTAGCATTTTTTACTACCTGCCTAAATTCCCTCCAAAAATGATGATCTATTTCATTAGCAACATCCAATCTCCAGCCATCAATATTTACTTCTTCAATCCAATATCTAGCTACATCAAGCAAATATTCTTTTACCTCGGGATTTGCAGTATTAAGTTTTGGCATGTTTTTAGCAAAAGCAAAAGTTTCATAACTTAAAGGTTCTATTGTAATAGGGCATTCTTTAATATGAAACCAATCAAAATAAGGGGATGCCTTCCCTTTTTGTATTACATCCTGAAAGGCAAAAAAGATATGTCCACTATGATTAAACACAGCATCAAATACTACTTTTATTCCCCTATCATGGCATCTTTTTACTAGAGTCTTGACTGTTTCCAAATCTCCAAAATGGGGGTCTATCTTTTTATAATCTTTTGTATCGTATTTATGATTAGTAGGCGATTCAAATATAGGGGTCATATAAATTGCATTTATTCCTAGTTCTGTAAGATAATCTATCTTTTCTATAATACCTTTAATATCTCCCCCAAAAAAGCTATCTCTTTCCGGTAGCTTACCCCATGGTTCAATGTTTTCTGGATCGTTGCTTTTATCCCCATTATAAAACCTTTCGGGAAATATTTGATAAAACACGGCATCCTTAACCCATTCTGGGACCTTATGTACATCTATCTCGTTAATATAAGGGTAGTTAAAGCCATATTTATATACATCATCAGGATTAAGGTTCTTGCTAAACCCCATCTCTGTATAATATAATTTTTCTCTTTCTCCTTCTATTATGAAATAATAGGTTAATCTTTTGTTCAGGGGTATGATGGAGGTGCTAAAATAATCGAATTTTTCATCGGCACAACTAAGTTCCATAGGAAGCTCTCTTTTGCTTTCTTCCCAAATATATTTATCTCCATACACTAAGATAATCCTTTTTATGTCATCTTTGTCTCCTCTTAATCTTATATGAATCGTATCTTTATCATATGCATAACAATAATTGCTTTTTGGTAAATGATATATTGCCTGTAGGTTCATATGATTTCTCCTTTTTTATATTTTGGATAAATTTAAAGGCGACCAATGGCCGCCTTTATCTATTTGCTACTTCAAGTAAAAGGTCATAGGTTAATTCTTTTGTTGAACTTACCGATACATCGGCACTAACTCCTACTCCTATGGCTATTATACCTGCTCCTTTTATTGCCTTAACCCCTGCTATAGCATCTTCTATTCCAAGTACTTCCTCAGGTCTAAGATTAAGTCCCTTAAGCCCGTCTATAAAAATATCAGGGGCAGGCTTACTGTTTTTCACCTCAGCTGGGTTTACAATATAATCGAAATAGTTCTCTATTTCCAGTTGTTTTAATATCATAGGGCCGTTTTTTGATGCGGAGCCCAGAGCCATTTTTATATTATTTTGTTTTAAATCTTCAAGCAAATCCTCGATTCCCGGTAGAATATCTTTTTTTGTTATATTGTTAATTAGTTGTATATAGTTATTATTTTTCTTTGCTGCTAGAGCATTTTTCTCTTCTTGTGTGAAATCGTTTTCTCTAAGTCCATGCCTTAATATTGCCTCAAGGGATTCCATCCTTGAGACACCTTTTAGTTTCTCATTGAATTCTCTATCAATCTCTATGCCTATATCTTTCGCTAATTGTGCCCAAGCCTTAAAATGATATTCTGCGGTATCGGTAATAACACCATCTAGATCGAATATAACTCCTTTTAACATGGTTAATCCTCCATTAATATGTTATAAATTTTGCGGCTGGCTTCAAACCATCCAATCTCAATGAAAAAATCCATATGACAAAATTGGTAATTGGCTATTTTCAAGCCTTTTTAGTCTTTTTAAGGCTGAACCTATAACTTATATACTATGGCTTCGTAAGGGCGAAGGGTAATTTTATTGATGGATGCTGGGGAATCTTTATAATTTGATATGAGTATCTCCCCTTGGTTTTCCTTAATTTCTTCGGGTTTTATAAACCAGACTTTCTTATCAAAGAAATTTGCCACTACTAATAATCGTTCATCATCATAAATACGCATATATGAAAAAATTTGTTCATCCCTCTCAAGTATAGGGTGAAAACTCCCATGGACTATGATATCTTTTTCTTTTCTAAGTTTTATAAGCTTTTGGTAATGATAGAAAATAGAACCCGAATCTTCTAAGGCCTTTTTTACATTAATTTCTTTATATCTTGGATTTAGTTTAATCCAAGGTGTACCATCAGTAAAACCGCCGTTAATATTTTCATCCCACTGCATAGGGGTTCTTGAATGGTCTCGCACAATAATATTAGCTGCATCCAAAAATTCTTCCTTATCCATGAGCTTTTTTTCTATTACTAATTCTTTATAGGCATTTTTTATTCCAATATCGTCAAATTCATCTAATTTAAAATCGCAATTGGTCATTCCTATTTCTTCCCCCTGATATATATAAGGAGTTCCTTTCATCATATGAAGGACCGTAGCATACATCTTTGCACATTCTATTCTATACTCTTTGTCATTACCCCATCTTGAAATAATGCGAGCTTGGTCGTGGTTTTCCCAGTAAAGTGCATTCCAACCCTGACCTTCTAAATCTATCTGCCATTTAAACATTATTTCCTTTAGTTTTCGTAAATCTAGAGGGATTAATTCATATCTTCCCTTTTCAGAGTTAAAATTACTATCAATCGTCATATGTTCAAAGGTAAAAATCATATCCAATTCTTTTCTTTTGGGGTCGGTAAATAATATCCCATCTTCTGTAGTAGAACCCGAAGCTTCTCCCACGGTCATACAATCATATTTGGATAAGACTTCTTCATTCATTTCCTTTATATAGGTATGAAGTTTAGGACCATTAACATGGTATTTTCCTATTGAATACTCGCTAGTATCTTCGTAATCAGCAAATTCTAGATATTTTGATATGGAGCTTATGGAGTCTACCCTCCAACCATCTACCCCTCTATCCATCCAATATCTCATTACATCCCATATTTCTTGCCTTACCTTTACATTCTCCCAATTAATATCTGGTTGTTCCTTTGCAAAAAAATGAAGGTAATATTGCCCTGTATTATCATCATAGGTCCAAGCAGAACCCCCAAAATAAGAACCCCAATTGGTTGGTTCTTTGCCCTTTTTCCCATCTTTCCAAAAATAACAATCCCTATAAGGATTGTCTTTGGACCTTTTACTTTCTATGAACCAGATGTGTTGGTCGCTGGTATGATTTAACACCAAATCCATTATAATCTTCATGTTTCTTTTATGTGCTTTTTTGATTAATTCTTCTAAATCCTCATTACTACCAAACATAGAATGAATTTTTCTATAATCGCTTATATCGTAACCGTTATCTATTTGGGGGGATTCATAGATGGGGCAAAGCCATAAGGCTTCAACCCCTAACAGTTCCAAATAATCTAGTTTTTCTATAATCCCTCTAATATCACCAATTCCATC
The DNA here is from genome assembly GCA_012519205.1 of Candidatus Epulonipiscium sp. Taxonomy (NCBI): domain Bacteria; kingdom Bacillati; phylum Bacillota; class Clostridia; order Lachnospirales; family Lachnospiraceae; genus Candidatus Epulonipiscium; species Candidatus Epulonipiscium sp. Next base: position 63,390 of record JAAYQR010000022.1, read on the forward strand.
GTTATTGGTATCATAAAAACTCTTTGGATAAATCTGATATACAACTCCACTTCTCCACCAGCTATTCATAGTATATCCTCCAAGCTCATAAGTCTATTTTATGCTGCCTACATGCTCATTCGATAAATTAATCACTTCACCATATAGTTTAATATCTAGGGATTCCCCTTTTTCCAAGGTAAGTCTTATATTTTTTTTATCTACAAACACTTTTATTAATCTATCTTTATAGTTGATTTTAAATGCATAGCTTTCCCAATCTTTAGGGATAAAAGGTGAAAAAGCTATCTCCTCATTAAAAGTTCTAAGTCCTGCAAAGCCATGAACGATAGAAAGCCAACTGCCTGACATTGAAGTAATATGAAGCCCATCTTCTGTATCGTTATTATAATTGTCGAGGTCTAGTCTTGCTGTTCTTTTATACATTTCTACTGCCTTATCCTCCATTTTAAGTTCTGCTGCTAATATGCAGTGAATACAAGGAGAAAGACTGGATTCATGAACTGTCATAGGCTCATAAAATTCAAAATTCCTTTTCTTTTCTTCGAAGGTAAATCTATCGTTTAGGAAGTAAAAACCTTGGAGTACATCTGCCTGTTTAATAAAACATGAGCGGAGTATCTTATCCCATGACCACTTTTGATTAATGGGTCTATCTTCTTTAGATAATTCATTAACAGTCATTAAATCCTTATCAAGGAAGGTATCATGTTGAACAAATACTCCCTCTTCTTTATCGTATGGGTAATACATTTTATCAATGATTGCCTTCCATTTATTTTCCTCTTCTTTTTTTACTTCTAAATCAGCTAACCTTCCATCTTGTTGATTTTTTCTTAGGTAATCCATTACTTCCAGGGTATACTCCAAGGTCCAAGATGCAATTATATTGGTATACCAGTTGTTGTTTACATTATTCTCATATTCATTAGGTCCTGTTACCCCATGAATCATATACATATCCTTTTTCTTGTGATAATGAACCCTGTCAGCCCAAAACCTAGAAATCCCAATTAAAACATCTATTCCGTATTCCCCTAAATAAGATTTATCTCCGGTATAATTAACATAATTATAAATTGCATAAGCAATGGCACCATTACGATGAATTTCCTCAAAGGTAATTTCCCATTCATTATGACATTCTACCCCCGTAAATGTAACCATAGGATAGAGCGCTCCCTTAAGCCCTTGCTGCCTTGCATTATGATAAGCTCCATCTAACTGATTAAATCTATATAGGAGAAGATTTTTTGATACTTCTTTATCGGCAACTGATAGGTACATAGGAATGGCATACGCTTCTGTGTCCCAATAGGTTGCTCCACCGTATTTTTCCCCAGTGAATCCCTTAGGGCCTATGTTTAATCTGGGGTCTTCTCCATAATAAGTTGAAAACATTTGGAATAAGTTAAAACGAATTCCCTGTTGCGCTTCAGGGTCTCCATTAATTTCAACATCTGCTTTTTCCCATCTTTTTAACCAACCATCACAGTGTTCTTCTTTAAGGGCATCATATCCTATTTTTGAGGCTTTCTCTAAAAGTGCATAAGCTTCAGAATTTAAATCATTTTCTTCATAATCCCTAGAAGTTGTTACTGCTACATATTTAATAAGTTTTACTGTTTCATTTTGCCTTGCATTAATTATTATTTTATTGGCTACGTATTTGTCCCTTTCGATGACTTCAATATTGCAATCCTTAGATGCATCTATCTTCATACTGCTACATACGGTAAATCTTGGGGTATCAAAAGAATTTTCTTTTGTTTTCATTGTTAAATATCCCCCATTAGATTTTACCTCTTTACCTGTTTCTAACCAAAACTGTTCATTGTAATTTGAATCCTCATTAAATATATCTCCATCTAAATAAGGGATAAAGGTAATTTGACCTTCATAGTTTAGAGGGGTAGCTTCATAAGATATAATACAAAGTTCCTTCTTAACAATGCTTATAAATCTCGTAACTTCAAATTTGGTTTTCTTTCCATCCATATTGGTGATGAAAGTCCTGTAAAGAATGCCATTTTCCATATCCAATTCTCTATAATATTCTTCTACAGAAACCTTGTAAAGGTCTAATTCCTCATTATCAACTAATACATCAATACCTATAAAGTTAGTACTGTTAATAACCTTCCCAAAATACTTAGGATATCCATTTTTCCACCAACCTACGCGGGTTGGATCTGGAAACCATACCCCCGCAACATATGTTCCCCTATGCATATCCCCACTATACTTTTCTTCAAAATTACCCCTCATGCCCATATAGCCATTACCTAGGGAGGTAATACTTTCAGCTAATCTCATATTTTTCTTATGCAGCTTATCCTCTACAATTTTCCATTTATCCACTTCAAAGATTCTATTTTGATACATAAAGATACCCTCCAATCATTAATAACAAATCAATCTTACTACATTTTCAAGAATATTAAAATACTAGTTTCTCTCCCCTCGCAATGATTTTGTGTAAACATTTTTTTATTATAGATTTGCCCCATTATTAGAAATATATTTCACTGTTGGCAAAACTTTTTCTTAGGTAATAATTTTTTTATAATAGTTCTTATGCAAACGGTTGCACTAGTGAGTTTATATTACCATATAACTAACCAGTTTGCAATATAGATTTGTTATTGCGA